>JADFXS010000621.1 GCA_015233515.1 Deltaproteobacteria bacterium
ATCAAGAAAAATTTGGAAGCGTTAGGAGTCGACCTCATTATTGCCCGGGACAGCGGCGAACCCGTTCCCGTTCCTCCCCAAAACGAAAGGAGATAACATGGCCAAACTACAAAAACTCTACGATCTAACCCAGCCTATTTATCACAATTGCCCGGGTTGGCCCGAATACGCGGCCACGATCATAACCCGTGATTTCATCATCGCCAAGAACGGTTTCAACGCCGAAACCATCACCTTGAACACGCACACCGGCACCCATATCGATGTCCCGTACCATTTTTTGAACCATGGCGAAACCATAGACAAATTTCCCTTGGATGCTTTCTGCGGCCCGGCGGTCTTTATAGATGTCCGCGGCAAACCGGCGGACTCCCCCATCGGCTTCAATGATGTCAAACCTTTTCTCAAGGAAATCCAGCCCGGCGATATCGCCATCCTCAATACCGGTTGGGGAAAAAAGCGCGCCAACAGCAAGGAATACCTGTTTGAATGGCCTTACCTGGACAAGGAAGGCGCCGCCGCCCTGTTGGAAGCCAAAGTCAAGGGCGTGGGCATCGATGCCCTCAGCCTGGGCGGTTGGGGCTCTCCGGCTAAAGGACGTCCCTGCCATGAAGTGCTCCTGGGCGCCGGTCTTTTTATCGTGGAAGAGCTTCTAATTCCCGATGAAGTCATGGACGGCAAACGTCGCTGGTTCAGCGCTTTTCCGATTTTGTTGAACGACTGCGGCGGTTCGCTGACCCGAGCCGTGGTCTATGATTTTGATTGATTAGGAGCTTCCATGCTTCTCAAAGCCGAAGGGGTTCGAAAAAGTTTCGGAGGCGTTCATGCCTTAAAGGGTGTCTCTTTCGAATTGGAAGCAGGCGAAATCCACGCGTTGGTGGGCGCCAACGGCGCGGGCAAGTCCACTCTGGCCAAAGTGATCATCGGTTTCATCCGCCCCGATTCCGCCGTAATCGAATTGATGGGGCAGCCGGTGGAATTCCATTCACCCCGGGAGGCCATAGACAGTGGTATCGCCATGGTCACCCAACAACTCAGCCTGGCTCCGGACCTGACCGTCGCCGAAAATATTCTCCTGACCGAACTGGGCCGTCCCGGGAGGCTTCGCCCCGGCAAGTTCAAGGCCAAAGCCGCCGAGATCCTGTCTAATATCGCCGATAAAGGAACTATTCATCTGGATGAGAAGGCCGGCAACCTCTCGACCAGCCACCGCCAGATCGTGGAGATCGCCAAGGCCCTGGCCGTGGACGCGAAAATCATTATTTTTGACGAACCGACCACCAGTCTGACGCCCTATGAGGTGGAAAGACTTTTCGACATCATGACCAGCTTGGTCAAAAGTGGAAAAGGGCTCATCTTTGTTTCCCATCGCCTGGAAGAAATTTTCGCCATCAGCGATCGCGTTACGGTGCTGCGGGATGGGCGCAATGTGGACACACCGACCAAAATCGCGGAGATGACCCAGGCCGCCCTGGTCCGGCGCATGATCGGGTTCGAGTTGGGCGCGGATGTCTATCACCAAAATGAACGACGCACTCAACCGGCCAGATCCAATCATGAAAAAGACTCGCCGCCGATCCTGGAACTTCGGAAAGTCAAAGTCCCGCCCAATGTCCATGACGCCTCCTTTGGCCTCTGGCCCGGAGAAATCCTGGGCTTGGCCGGCTTGGTCGGAGCGGGCCGGAGTGAAACCGCCCGAGCGCTCTTCGGTCTGGAACGAGTAATCTCTGGTGAGTTTTACTGGGAGGGAAAACCTTTCACGCCGCGGAACCCGGCCGAAGCCATGAAAAAAGGACTGGTTTTATTACCCGAGGATCGTCATCGTCAGGGGCTCATCCCTCATTTTTCCGTTCAGGAAAACGCCCTGCTGAGTTGTATGACCCTGCATAAGGGAATTTGGGCTTCCAGTGGGCGGTTCCTGGACAAGTTGAAGCAACTTTTGAAGGCCCTGAAACTGTCGGAAAACTTACTGGAGACCAACGTGCTGAACCTGAGCGGCGGGATGCAGCAAAAAGTGGTCATTTCCAGAGGATTGTTGCTGGAACCCAAGGTCCTGGTGGTGGACGAACCGACCCAGGGCGTGGATATCGGCACTCGTTCCGAAATATATGCCATCTTGCGGTCTCTGGCGGCCGACGGCATGGCCGTAATTTTCATCTCCTCTGATTTCAAGGAAATATTGGGAATAAGCGACCGGGTGGTGGTGATGACCGAGGGCCGGATCGCCGCTGATGTGGA
>JADFXS010000622.1 GCA_015233515.1 Deltaproteobacteria bacterium
AGATCGGGGTACTTTCCTTCCTTAAACGCCGCGACCACCGCGTCGGCGTCGTTATGCCTGACCGCCCGGCTGACCACGGCGATGCCGCTATCCTCAGCAAAACGATAACTTTTTTGAAGTTGAATAATGCAGTCTTGCGACATTGGGGCGACGGCTTCCGACGAACGCGTTGGGTCCAGCCTACATCCCCATATCTCCCGGCAAGCCGCGGTAAAAGACTGGGAGAATCGCTCCGGGTCGCCGCAGCCACAAATATCGCCTAATACCGCGCCCGCTTCCACCGAAGACAACTGGTCCTTATCCCCAAGCAGAATCAGTCGGGTATGGGGATGAAGGGCCTGTAACAATTTTGACATCAGAGCCAGATCGACCATCGAAGCTTCATCGACCACCAAGACATCCAGTTGCAGCAGGTTCGTTTCATTATGCCTGAAGTAAGGACTACCCGGAAGGCTGCCCAGGAGCCGGTGCAAAGTGGATGCGGTTTCCGGAATGGCTTGCTTTATCCGGTCCGAGCAATTAAGATGCTGTTTGGCCTGCTTGATGGCTTCCTGCAGTCTGGCCGCGGCTTTTCCGGTCGGGGCGGCCAGGGCCAGCCGCAGATCATTCCTATCCGCCGATTCCAGGAGCAAGGCCAAAATCTTAGCTACCGTAGTCGTCTTACCTGTTCCGGGACCGCCAGATACGACGCAGAAGCTCTTCGACACCGCAGCGAAGGCAGCCACCTTTTGGTAGTCCACCTCACTTCCTTGGGCCGGAAAAAGTCGGGCCAGTCCATCTCTAAGAGCGTTTGCTTCAGGCAGGACCGGGGACTCTTCGAGACGCGTCCTAAGGGCACCGGCCAGTTTATTTTGGTATTCCCAGTAGCGATATAAGTATAACCGGCCGGTCTGATCCAGGATCAATGGTTTATACTCGCCGGGGTGACCCACTAACCGGCTGTTAGCCAGCTTTTGACGCCAGGCGGCCACGTCGAGGGTGTGCATGGTGCGAGATCCTATCACCGGAGTAATGGCCGCCAGCCTGGCCAGGTCCAAGCAGATGTGACCTTGCCGGGTGTACCAGCTGGTCATGGCCGCAGCCAGTTCCACTTCTGGGGCTGGTTGCTTGTTCAGCCTGATCAGGAGACCGGCGAAATGGACATCCAGGGGGGACAGCTTGCCGAGAGAGTAAAGACGGTTGATGACTTCATGGGACACGGGGCACCTGTTATTTTCGTCCGATAAGGGTCGTGGATAAAGTCTCGATGGCCCTTTGCGGCGGTCTGTTCTTATAGACTCCGTAGGACGGACCATAATCTGGGTCTATTCCTCTGATAAACAAATAATAGACTTCCCCAAAATGGGTCGCGTAGCTATAGTTGGGGATCCTGACTTTCAGGTACTGATCCACCGCCACCGTATAGAGATAGTACTGCAAATGATAGAGATTATCATTCATCACTCTTTGCAGGGCATCTGAATTATAATCGGGCGTTTTACCGCCCAGATAGTTCGATTTCCAGTCTACGATGTAAAATCGGTTGTTGAAGCGGAAGACCAGGTCGATGAATCCCTTCATGAATCCTTCTAAGGGTCTAAAATCAAGTCGCTCCAGGCGAGACGGGAGCCCGGAGGCAACGGCAACCCCCACCTGCTTGACGAAGACATGCTTCAGGTCACGCTCGGTTAGTTTTTGCAGCGGAAAATAAAACTCCAACTCGTTCAGACGTTCGGCCGCCGGCACTTGAGCCAGACAAAAATCACCGAAATCCGAGTTCAGTGAAGTCGTCAGAGTGTTTTGGACCAGGCTATAAATGGGGTCTTTCCAATATTCGTTAAAGCCGTGTCCGGTGAGTTTCCGGTTGATGAGGTCTTTGGCGGCGGCCACATCCGGGAGGGCGAAGTCCAAATTTTCAAAAATTTCATGGAGCAGAATCCCCGAGGTGGCGCCGCGCGGGAAGGCGAACATATCCAGTTCCGGCTTATCCAGGGGCAGTTCTCGGCTGGACGCGGCCGGATCCGGGTCCGGATGAATGGTTTCATCACGATCGGCCAGTTCTGCCCGGTGTGGTTGATTTGAGACCAAAGAGGAGAAGCTGGCCATCCGTCGAGTGCGATTTATTTTGCCCTTAAACTCCCGGCAGGTAAGTTCATCGGCCGGACCAGTCGGGATCGGTGGCGATTCCTCGGTGAGGTGGGGAAACTCGGAGACTTTGATCGAGCCGTTCGATCTGTCCTGGATGTTCATTAGATCAC
>JADFXS010000623.1 GCA_015233515.1 Deltaproteobacteria bacterium
TTTCCTCTGGGCCACGCGGATCCGGTCGGATTTAAAGACCGGCATATAGTATTCGCCGGTGACCTCCGGAACATACAAAAAGTCGTATACAAAACATAACCGCCGGTTAAGGCTCCATTCGATCATGACTTTGACCGATTCATCATAGCCCCCGACGCGAAAAGCGGCTTCTTTACGATGCATCAAGCTGACGTGTAAGACATGATTATAATGCAGCATGAACTCGCGGTTGAAATCCCGGGACACCTGAATACGTTTATCCAGAACGAATCTCTGTTCGGTCTTTTCATCCTTGACGCAGGAAACAGCGTAAAGGTCCGAATAGGCCAGACCTATCTCCGGATGATCATCTAGAGCCTTGGAAAGGACTTCCAGATGGTTGGGGTAATATTTATCGTCATCATCCAGATAGGTAATATATTCGCCGCCGGCCTGATTCAGACCGAAATTCAGGCGATAGGCTTTTCCGCGATTCACATCGTCCGGGAAGTATTTAATGCGCGGGTCGGCAAATTTTTCCACAATGTGGCCGATATCGATGCCGCCGTCTCGCATGACGATCAATTCCCAGTCGGTAAAACGCTGATCGACCACGCTTTGAATGGCTTCCTGCAGGTAAGCCGGTCGATTGTACGTCGACATCAAGACCGTGACTTTGGGGTTATCCAGGGGCATATCCGCTCCTTCCTTGGCCGTTTGGGGTCTCCTGGTTATAGCCGGTCATTTGAGTACTGATCGGCCATGGCAGGAAGACTCTTAAATCTTGATTAAGGAGAGAGCAAGATTTGTACCAACAGAAGGAACTCCAACCTGCTTCGGAAAAATCAGGCTCGCCACCGGGTTCTAAAGCGGCTTCCGGGCGGAATCAGCCCTGGGAACCCCGCAGTTCTTCAGTTTGGCGGATCAGTTTACGATCAAAAGCCTCGATCATTTTTTCCATCAGTTCATCGAGTTTGACCGGCTTTATCAAATAATCCATCCCGGCTTCGACCGAGGCATGGCCGGTTAAGAGAATCACTTCGATGAGCGGGTAACGGGCCTTGATTCGTTTAAGGGTCTGAATTCCATCCAGGCCTTTCATTATAACATCAAGGATGATTACATCCACCGGATTTTCGGTCAGAAATTCCAGAGCCGCTTCGCCGGAGTCCACGCCAAAGGCTTCTATTTTCCGGACCTTAAGGCGTTCCACCAGCGGGTCCCGGAAATATTGCTCGTCATCACATACTAAGACCTTGAAAGATTTCACCTTGACCTCCAGGGATGTTGCTCCGGATTCTTTCATCGTCGCCGGTAGGCTATAAACGTTTTTTCTCTCGACCTGTCCGGCGGTCCGGGGCGCTGAGTTTGGGTCGGCCTTTACTGGAGCAGAATGATCGATGGGCCGATCGGGACAGTTAGGTCGCTTCTATTTTAATTATCGGATACGTTGCTCTATTTTACCACCGCTTTGGGAAGCTTGACGAAAAAGGTGGCTCCTTGGCCGGGCGCGCTGGTGACCGTCAGGGCGCCGCCTAATTTTTCCATGATCGAATGACTGATGGACAGCCCCAGTCCGGTCCCGTGACCTGGAGCTTTAGTGGTAAAGAACGGGTCAAAAATTTTTTCCATGGTGGCTTTGTCCATGCCCGGACCGTCGTCGCAAACAGTCACAATCACGTGGGTGGCATTGGCTTGAGTTTCCACCCAGATGTGACCGTTTTCCTTGACCGCATCCATGGCTTTGTTGCAGAGGTTTAGCAGGACCTGCTGCAATTTAGACTGGTCGCTTTCAACCCGCGGCAATTTTTCGTCGAATTTTTGAATAATTTCAATTTGACGGTACATGACTTTTTTTTCCAGGAAGGTTACTGTATCTTTGGCCACGTTGTTCAGGGTGACTGTTTCCAATTTTGGTTCCATGCGGCGGGCAAAACCGAGCATGCGACGGGTTACTTCGCCGGCTCGATCCACCAAGTCCTGAATACGAAATATGTATTCCTTGTATTTCGCTCCGGCGGGGACCGAGGCCACGAACTCGTCGTCCATCAGATCATCCAGCAGCCCGGCCATTTCGCCGATGGCGGCCAAGGGGTTATTGATCTCATGGGCGACACCGGCGGCCATGCGTCCCAGGGCCGCCAAGCGGGAGGAATGGACGAGTTGCCCGTCCAGGGCGGCTTTTTCCCGTTCCGTCGCTTCCAATTGCTTGAAAACCAAGCGGATGAGGAAATAAAACGTCAAAACAATGACCACT
>JADFXS010000624.1 GCA_015233515.1 Deltaproteobacteria bacterium
ATGAGCTGCGATTTTGACCGCATCATTCCGAAAAAACTTTCGAGCATCGCTATAAAACGCGTTTGTTCCTCGCATGTCGAAGATTCTTCGCAGCTTGCTGCAGGGGGCTTTAACCTGTAAGCTATTTTTTTCGGTGATCATCGAGCCAAACAAAAAAATTGTGGGTGTTGTTTTATGAAAAAAAAATTACTCCCCCGCTTTAGCCTTATTCTCCTGTTCTTGCTTTTATGGGCCGGTGGTTATTGGACCCATGACTGCTTGAAGGCGGGAGGGAAGGGCGCCCCTCCTCCTAAAAGCGGAATAGATGCCGCGAGCAAGTTGAAGGTTCAAGAAAGCTACGGCCGTTTACCTCTATATTTCGAAGCCAACCAAGGGCAGTTCGACCCCGGCGTCAAGTTCAAAGCCAAGGCCCCGGGGTTTTCCGTGTCCTTTACTTCCGATGGCCCTTTGATGGCCTGGCTGGAAAAGGATGAAGAAGGCGAGGCGCCGGCGGCAACCGATTTACTGACCAGACGTGAATCGACTTATCCTCAACCGAACACCGTGGTCGCGCCTTTCGGCCGAACCAAGGTCTTGCGCCTGATTATGATCGGCGCCAACCCCAGCCCGGAGATCGAGGGCCTGTTCGATTTGCCGGGCAAGGCGAATTACTTCATCGGTAACGATCCAGCCAAATGGAGCGCCAACGTCCCGACCTATGGCCGCGTGCGCTACAAGGAAGTTTATCCCGGCGTGGACGTAGTGTTTTACGGCAATCCCCGGCAAATGGAATACGATTTCGTGGTGGCCCCCGGAGCGGATCCGGAGGCCATAAAGCTCCGCTTCGAGGGGGCGGACCGAGTGACCTTGGACGATAGAGGCGAGCTAATCATCGAGGCGGGCCGAAGCAGGATGGTCCAGCGCGCTCCGGAAGTATACCAGGAGATCGACGGCCGGCGGCGGCCATTGACCGCCCGCAACGTTCTGCACGAAGATTATACCGCCGGCTTCATGACGGCGGCTTACGATCAAGACCGGCCGCTGATAATCGACCCGGTCCTCACTATGGCTTGGTCTACCTACCTGGGTGGAACATCAAGTGATTTAGGAGCCGGAATAGCCTTGGACGCTTCCGGCGCCGCTTATATTGCCGGGTATACCCTTTCCGTCGATTTCCCCGTAGCTAACGCCATGCAGGGCGCCTCGGCCGGTTTCCTGGACATCTTTGTCGCCAAGATCAACGCCGCTGGAACCGCCCTGGTCTATTCCACCTATCTGGGCGGGTCGAATTTCGACTTTGGCCAGGCCCTAGCCGTGGACGGTGCCGGGAATGCTTATTTTACCGGTCTAACTTATTCTATCGACTTCCCTCTGGTCAACCCCATAAGAAACTTCAATGCCGGCAATGGCGACGTCTTTGTCGCCAAAATCAACGCCGCCGGAAGCGCCTTGGTGTATTCCACCTATCTGGGAGGGACGGATGAAGAGAGGAGCTATGGCATCGCCGTGGACGGGGCCGGGAATGCCTATGTTACCGGGTATACGAAATCAAACGACTTCCCCCTGGTTAACGCCATACAGAACGTATATCGCGGTAATAAGGACGTCTTTGTCACCAAGATCAATGCCGCGGGCACCGCCTGGGTCTATTCCACCTACCTTGGCGGGGCGGGTGAAGACGTGGGCCAGGCTATCGCCGTGGACGGCGCCGGGAATGCTTATGTTACCGGTTCAACTTCATCCAATAATTTTCCCTTGGCTAACGCTCTTCAGGGCGGCCTTTCCGGTCCCGGAGACGCCTTTGTCGCTAAAATCAACGCCGCCGGAAACGGCATGATTTTTTCGACTTATCTTGGCGGGTCCGATGACGATGTCAGCTATGGCCTAGCCGTGGACGGATCCGGGAACGCTTATCTCACCGGACAGACCAGTTCAACCAACTTTCCCTTGGTCAATCCCCTGCAGGGCGCTTATGGCGGTGGGGCCATGGATGCTTTTATAACCAAGATCAACGCCGACGGCTCGGCCCTGGTATATTCCACCTATCTGGGAGGATCTGGTTCCGATCGAGGTTTTAGCATCGCCGTGGATGGTTCCGGGAGCGCTTACGTTGCCGGACAAACCGATTCCACCAATTTTCCCGTATTAATGGCCACGCAGGGCTCCTCGGGTGGAGGGGACGATGCATTTCTAACCAAAATCAACGCCGCCGGAAACGGCATGATTTTTTCGACTTATCTTGGCGGGTCCG
>JADFXS010000625.1:0-487 GCA_015233515.1 Deltaproteobacteria bacterium
CCAAAGGGGCGATGAGGCCTTTCGACAGGATTTCGTTGATATCGGACCCTTTATCGATTTCGGCTCGCACCAGTTCCGATGTCTTGTCTATGTCGTAGGCGATTACTGCTTGATATATTTCCTGTAAGGTCAAAGTCTCCTCCTGAACTGTTCCTTCACAAAAGCGATCCGGCCGGTAAAGCCATGGGGAATTTTTTCCTCTAACGACCGGATCGCCGTATGAAAAAACGAGTGCGATTATTCGAAATCGTATTTGTACAACAGTTGATGATGATCCTTCATTTCCTCGAGCAGGTTGAAATAGATACGTCGCCAGATGCCAAAGAAATCTTCATACATCTCGTGGGTTTTGGCGTCCGGTTCCACCGTTCCGACAATTTTGACCAGATCTTTCACCGGGTCCGTGGGCTGTTTATAGAGGCCGGCGCCGACGGCGGCCACAATGGCGTCTCCGAGAGGCGCGGCTTCATCCACATCCGTGACATAC
>JADFXS010000625.1:497-2230 GCA_015233515.1 Deltaproteobacteria bacterium
AGATTGGTGACGTTGGCCGTGATCTGGTTCCAGAAAGCGCTCTTGGTGGGGCCACCGTTCAGAGTCAGTTCATCCACCTTGACGCCCGCCGCTTTCGCGATCTTCACATTGGAATAGATGTCGAAAGCAACGCCTTCGATCAGCGCCCGGATCATATGCGCCCGAGTGGTGCTTAAGCGGAAACCAAAGAACACTCCCTTGGCCTGGGAATTCCAGTTGGGAGAAAGGGTATTGCCCATATAGGGCAGGTACAGCAGTCCGTCGGATCCGGGTTTAATGCAAGCGGCTTGCTGGGTCAACAATTCGAATACGCTCAACTTGGACCGGTCCGCGATCAATCTTTCCTGATCGGCGAACATATCCCGGAACCATCGCAGGGACACTCCGGTGAAGGCCATGGGGCCGTCAAACATCGTCAAACCGGGTAAAACATGGGGCCATTTCAGGATGCGATATTCTTCCACCCGTTGTTCGGTGGGAATCATGATGCCTAAATTCGAACCCGTGCCCATCGAATAGTAGGCCTGACCGGCCTTGATGACCCCACACCCCAAGGCGGCTGAACTGATGTCGGTGCCGCCGGCTACCAGCAGAGTCCCTTTTTTCAGTCCGGTTTCTTCCGCGGCGGCCTCGGTCACTTCGCCGACCACCTCATGGGAGCGGAAAATCCTGGCATATTTTTCGAGCGGCACTCCGATTTTCTCGGCTACTTCCGCATTCCACTTTTCTTTCTGATATTCATAGGGGTAGAACAACCCGGCGTCGCCAGTATTGATCGTAAACTGTTCGCAAAGACGATAAGTGCAGTATCCGGACGGAGAAAGAAGCTTATGGGTTTTTTCGAAAAGATCAGGCTCATGTTTCTTCATCCACAAAGCCTTGGGCTCGATAAACCAGGGAGCAATGCGGTTGCCGTTGATATAATTAATCGTGGCTTCGCCGACCCGGTCGCGAATCTCCTGGCATTCTTCCTCGGAGCGCGCGTCCATCCAGATCATGCCCGGACGGATGGGTTTTCCGTCCGCGCTGATGGGCAGCATGACGCCAACCAGCCCGGAAAGGCCGATAGCGGCGATATCGGAGGCGAATGAGCCTTTAGACAGGCATTGGCGGATGGACGAAACGACCGCCTTCCAATAATTGTCCCCCTCTTGTTCCGCATACCCGGGTTTAGGGTGGAACAAGGGATGTTCCTGATATCCGGAAGCCACGACTTTATTTTTTTTGGTATCCAGAAGACATGCCTTGACATTGGTGGTTCCGATGTCGATTCCCAGGGCGAGTTTACCTGCCATGTACAATCCTCCTCATAGAAAATTAAGTTAGATCTGACACCATGTTAAGTATGGGTATTATCTGTTCGTTCGTCTTCGACGCTCCTCTGATTGAATCTATCGCATCCATATCGATAATGATCGACATGCATCGCTTCCAGAATATTGGCTTCATTGAAATGCGCCATGCCGCGTTGAATTTCGTCGACAATCCTGCCCGAGGCGACGATTAGAATCGGGTCGCAGATCCTCAATAATTCCGGAATCTCCGGCGAAGAGACCAGGATTCCTTTTCCTTCCTGTCTCAACCGGACCAGCAACCGATGAATTTCCGTTTTGGCTTTGACATCGACCCCGCGAGTGGGTTCGTCGATTAAAATGAAGTTTAGATTTCGGAGCAGCCACTTGGCCAGGACGACTTTTTGTTGGTTGCCGCCCGATAAATTGATGACTTCCTGC
>JADFXS010000626.1 GCA_015233515.1 Deltaproteobacteria bacterium
CCGGCTGAAATCTTGCAGCAAAATCTGAATGAGGCGCAGCGTCATTGCCTGGGAAGGGCGGTAAAGGAAATCTTCGTGTCCGAGGATCATGTATTTAGGCATAACAGCCACACAATATCTGTTTCCGTGCGATTGGGGCCGGCCCAAGCGGTTGATTTCAACCTTGGCACCTTCGCACTGAATACCAGCAAAGATGCGGTGCGGCAATGGGCGGCTGAAGCCGCTGCCAATAAAGGAGCTGCTTTGCGATTTTCGGAATCCAGCGACTGAGCGACTTACACCGATCTGCATTTTTATAAGATAGTAAATCACTTTTATCCAAAAAAAGAAAAAAGGAAAAGAAAGAAAGTTTGTCCAGGCAAACCGAGATTGATATCAATAAGCTGATATGTTTATATGGGCGTTCTTTTTTTACCCATCCTTGCCTGGATCAACAAAATCTATGGTTGCTGGCACTTGCCTCTATGCACTTTTATCACATACCTCGGCAAACCAAGGCAAATTTAGGCAGTTTTGCTGGCAAAATGCAGGCAGGGAGTTTGGGAGGAGGCGCTGGAAACCAGAAGAAATTTTCTGATGGAATCGGTGGTGAGTGATGAATTGAATGCCTTCAGGAAATCGTCCTTCCGTGATATATTCAGAGTTCAGATTAGTATTTATCCATCGTAGAAGGGGTACCTATGTTGAGACAGAGGCATTTCCATTTAACGATGTTTGTTGTGTCGATTTTTGCGTTGGTACTTGTGGCTTGCGCTCCGGCTGAAAATCCACCGATCCCGGGTGGGAGCCAAGCGTTGGACTCCGGATCATCCCAGCCTCCACGGGCTTTCGGGGTGGTGGGCGCCGGCGGCAAGGTGGCCTTGGTCATCGGCAACGGAGCATACAAGGACAATCCACTGAATAACCCCCCGAACGACGCGCGAGATATGGGCCAAACCTTGGGCAGCCTGGGATTCGACGTAATCCTCAAGGAAAACGCCGACAAGCGGACCATGTTAGACGCTATTGACCGTTTTGGAGAAAAGCTGCGGTCCGCCGAAGTCGGCCTCTTTTTTTTCGCCGGTCACGGGATGCAGGTCAAGGGCCGTAACTACCTTATACCCACGGAAGCCCGGATCTCGGTGGAACAGGACGTCGAACTGGAATCCGTCGATGCCGTGCGCGTCCTGGGCCGCATGGAGTCGGCCGGCAATAAGGTGAATATTGTCATCTTGGATGCCTGCCGGAACAACCCCTTCGCCAGAAGTTTTCGGGCGGCCACGACCGGTTTGGCCAGGATGGACGCCCCAACCGGGTCTATTATTTCCTTTGCTACGGCGCCGGACTCGGTGGCTCAGGACGGATCCGGTCGCAACGGCACTTATACCAAACATCTTTTGACTAACATTAAAATCCCAGGACTGAAGATCGAGGATGTTTTGAAAAGGGTTCGTAACGATGTTTTGAATGAAACCGGCAAAAAACAGGTTCCCTGGGATTCGTCTTCTCTGACCGGTGACTTCTATTTCGTCCCACTTGCAGCCGCGGCGAACCCGGCCCCTAGCCCGATAACTAACTCACCGGTGGTCACTTCCCCTCCGGCGATCCAGACGGCCGGGGGCCTGGATGTGGAAGAACTAGCCCGCCAGCGCAAAAAGGAACAAGAAGACTGGGCTGCCTGGCAGAAGCGGATGGATGCGGAGTTTTCCAAGTTGGAGAAACACGACCGGGAAAACCTGCTTAATGCGAAGGATAAAGAAGAGATGTGGGAGGCGTTCCAGACCACCTTTGCCGGGGACAACAAATATAGTCAGAATGACAAGTTGCTTCGTGAGAAGGCTGGGCGGCGGCAAGCGTATTGGCAGCAGAAACATAAAGAGGAGGAAGATAAAGCCCGTTTAGAGGCGGATCGTCAGAAGCCAAAATTGTTTTCAACCACCTCCCCGGATACAACCGCGGACGGAATTATCGTCAGGAATGGTTTGGAATGGTATGAGGGTCCGAACAAGGACATGACTTGGGACGAGGCTCGTTCTTGGGCAGCCGGCCTGACGGTCGGCGGAGGCGGTTGGCGTATGCCGACCCGAAGTGAACTAAAGGGCTTGTATGTGAAAGGTATAAACTGGCAAAACATTGATCCGGCTTTTCATATGACTGACAGATTCGTTTGGTCAGGGGAGACCAAGGATTCCTCGTCCGCGTGGATCTACGACTTCCGTTCCAATTCCGGCGGCGATTACTGGATTCTC
>JADFXS010000627.1 GCA_015233515.1 Deltaproteobacteria bacterium
TCGGCAGTACCAGATAAGCAAGATGCGTGAGCTTGCTGCCGGTCGAAACCCAGCGGCGCCAACACGGGTTTTTAGTAAACCGGTTTCCCGGTGTTCGGTTTGGTTTGTTCATCGGCCATTATGTCTATCTCCTTCAGTCGGCATCCTTATGGGTTAAGGAATCAGGCTGTTTCGGCCAGTATAGCTGGTTTGGCCGCGAAGAGTCAACCAAATCGTTCGGGCGGGGGATGGCAAGCGCATGAAATGATCTCAAAACGAATAAGTCCGAGTAGCCTCCTCTTTGGGGGCTTTTCATTTTGATGCAAATTTTTCAACTGCGGAAGCAAGACGTTCCTGTGCTTCAAGTTGTTTAGAGAGTATCGCGTTTTGTTTTTCCAGGCGTTCAATTACTTGTTTTTGTGGTGATTTTTTTCCAGTTATTCTTCATATTAAGAAGCCAAAGAAACCTAACAATAGAAGCATTGGGAGCCAACTGACCGAAGTTTCGATCCAGTAAAATGAATTCTTCTTTGAGGTTGAACCTGGGTCGCATCGCTGTTCGGCCGACACCACCCGCACCGTGCTGGAAACATAGGAATCCATGGGTTTGTCAGCCGTATCACGGACTCGAAAGCTGACTTCCTGCGAAGGCGGTACTACAACCTGGTAAGGTGACTGTGTAACTGTGTCGATCAATTTTTTTGCCTGATCAAAGTACTTAACCTCAAAAACAACCTCACCGATTCGCATGTTCGACAGATTCTTTATCGTGCCGATCGTGGTTATGATGTTGCCATCCTCTTTTGAGTAACTAAATGTCGTGTCGGAGATCTGCAGAATACTGGCTGGATCATCAACAGGTTGTGTTTTTGTGTAAGCGTGTGCCGTGATCGCAATTGACAGCAGGAATATTCCAAATAAAATTGATCTGATTCTCACAATTTTTCCTTTCAACAAGCATGAGGCTGACCAGCTTGCTTTTCGGCCGATCGTGTCGATGGTTGGAACTTTATTTTCATAAGCTGGGCTAAGTGGAGCGGGAGTGGCGCAGGCTCTTAGTTTTGCGGCACCGACTTTGAAAGAGCCTGTGGCCGCTCCGTCCGCCTGTGAAGATTGTGAAAGTGAGGTCGCCTCAATGCCGGCCTTCTGGCTGGATAGGTCATTTCCCGATAGGCTCTTCCAACCTATTGTCAATTTGTATGAATAAAACCGTGTACAAGCCGGGGTTGCAGCCATTAAATATCGGGCAGGCCCGTCTTGAGGCGAGCTATTCCACCCCATTTGACAAAAAGGTTATTTGCGGTTGTCTTTATCGCATTAATGTCCATCGGCCAATGCTGTTTGCTGCCTGGAAAAACCACATACACGATACCGTGCCCTGTGCCCCCATGCTTGGGACTACTTGGGACTCCCAGGGCGTTAGCCAGCGCAATCGAGCCTTCTCCTATCTTTCCAGAGGGACCGGTATCCGCAAAAATGCAACCGCAATATTCCCAATTCTTGGAGTTGACCGCGACGCCGAAGTCACCGAGAGATGCCCCGAATGTTAGTTTTCCCGGCAAAACAAAAAATGGGACGGTTTCAGAATCAACATAACGAGTGGGGTCGGTGGCTTTTTTGCTGGTATCTTCGAGGCTTGTGGTGGATATGTAATAACCCGGCGCGGGATCACCCGGTCCCTGGACAACCGGCTCGCCGTTTTTGGTCACGAGTGCCCACCAGTTACCGGAGTGGCCGGCATTGTCCAGATAATCCAGGCCGTCCCCCGGCTTAGGATGGTAAGCCTTAGGTGCCCCATCAGCATCGATGGCCATGCCCGCTTCAAAAAAATAAGCCGACGGGTCGTCAGAGAAGGTGTAAATATTTGAATAACCGATTCTCCCAAGCAACTTAGGCGTCATTGTCCGATACCTCCTATTCATTGTTGGCTACAGTCTGCCCTCACCCCTAAACGTCACGGCTGCGGCGCACCGACGGCAGTGTCGTCACCCACCGATTGGCGGGATTTCGACATTCTCCCCGTCATGGTAATCGCGTCCACACGAGGTTTCAAAATATCACTTATCCCGGCAAACTTTGATCTTATCGAAATCTTTAGAAGAAAATGACCCTTCCCTAAAATTGTCTTTACCTTTTAGATATGTATCTAGCAGGTCACTGTCTGTAGCTATCGCCCAGATGCGATAGTCTGTTTCACCTATAGGAAGAACGGCTTGACCATTCCATTTTCCACCTTTATCTACCGTAAT
>JADFXS010000628.1 GCA_015233515.1 Deltaproteobacteria bacterium
GGCCCGCAGGCGTATTCACCATACGCCGAGGAGCCAAAATTGGGAAACGAGCGTGCCGCCAGGAGTTACGTGCCTCGGTGCCCGCAAGTGGTGAATTAGGGAAAAACAACTGACCGGAAATTGCGGGAAAAGCCGTATTTAACGAGATTGGTGTCTGAAAAAACAATTTAGTGGTATAAGAGACAACTCAGATGACGATGATGGATTGGAGGTAAGGCCATGCTGGAGGATTTTCTGACTTTTTTGATAATAACAATTGCTACGGTGGTTTTAGCCTTAATCGTAAACTGGCTGCGGGTAAAAAGACCCCACAGTTTGGATATCGACCAAAAAAATCTAATGTCCACCAATTTCAGTTTTTTCACTACGCTTTATTGTTTTTTTCTGGGGTTTGCCGTGGTGACCTTGTGGCAAAGCTTCAACGACACCGATGCCACGACCACCAATGAAGCCATGTCCGTCGTCACTCTTTATCGACTGGCCGATAATCTGCCTCATTCCGAAAAATTTAGAAATCATTTAGTGGAATACGCCACCAGCGTGGTGAATGATGAATGGCCGAGCATGGCTGCCGGCCAGCCTAGTGAGAAAACCCACAATATAAAGGAAAACCTGTGGTCGAGTCTTTTGCGTATTAAACCGACCCAGCCGGAAGATCAATCCTATTACATACATATGCTCAATGTTTTGGGTGAGTTGGATAAAAATCGCCATAAGCGGAATCTTCAAATCGACGGCAATCTTTATACACCGATTTGGGTTTTGATTTACATGGGGCTGGCTTTCTCCATAGTAACTTTTTACTTTATTGATGTCGATCACAACAAAGCCAACACGTATTATATGATCATCATGATCTGCCTGCTTTTGACCAATATTTTTCTGATCGTGGAACTCGATAAACCCTTTAGTGGTTTTCTCCATTTGGATCCGAATGCTTTCCAGTACAGCCTGAAGACCATGAAAGCCTGGCATTGATCGAGAAATAATAAAGATCCTGTGCTCCCGATACGGAGAAATCTTTAAGAAAAGAAAGCCATTCTTGAAAACAACGGAGATTTCTCGCTCCGCTTCGAAATGACCGTATGCGGACGTTTCTTGGCATCATAACCCGCCGCCCAGACATGAGCCTGGCGCACCGAAATGACAGACCTCGGTGTTGATGAAAAACGCAACGGAGAGGAGATATAGACCGCCCCATCCCGAAAAAACTTTCGAGAAGCGCTACACTTCGGCTCAAATTTGAATTTTGCTGATACCTTTCTATACACTTTTTCCAGGTTCAAGTCGGGGGACTAACCGGACCTTAAGGAATAACGATACAAATTTTCATATAATAACAATATCTTGCCATTGCCGGCCTGTCGTCATTCATGAGCTGGCCCGATTTTTGCTTCATATTAACTCATGCCGCGCATAAAAAAAGAT
Source organism: Deltaproteobacteria bacterium (assembly GCA_015233515.1). Next base: position 1,429 of record JADFXS010000628.1, read on the forward strand.
ATCATCTGGTTGATCGATTTCGAGGACTACCTGGCTCGCCTGCTTAGACTAAAATTGGCCGCCATGAACCTGGATTTACGGCGGCTTGCCCCTACGGACCTGGAGTCCGAAAAAACCGGCGATCAGGAAATCGGCGGAGGGGCGGTTATCGTCTCCTTACCGCAACCGGGCATTTCTTCCTGGAATCTTCTGAGATTGGTCAGAGAGCGCTTTCCGGGGTTATCCATACTGGAATTGACGTCGGACAAAAGGCCGGAGCTATCTCTCAACCGGTTGGAACCGTCTTCCGGCGAGTTACGCTTTAGCAAACCGTTGGTGGAACTAGATAATTTTTTTAAAATCATAAAAAAAGTTACCACCAATCATCTGTCGTCGTCCGAGAAACCAGCCGGTTTAGAGATGTCTTGAAACCAACCGGGCAAATCCATATAACCATCTACTTTTTATCCTTATCATCACCTTCAACGGCGCAGTTCGCCGCCGGTCTTTTAGGATGTAGCATGGAATATTGCGGTGGTCCATTGGTATTAGTGCCGAGTAGTTCCGCCAGTCGATCCATATTGTTCCGCTGACCTATGGCGATCAGGGTATCTCCGATATTGATGATCGTGTTGGCCGAGGGATTGAAAAGCATCTGCCCGCTACAAGTTTTTATGGCGATGACGATCAAATCCAAGTCTCGGCGGATATTCGAATCGAGAAGACTGACGTTTTGAAGTTTTGAGTCGGGGGTCACCAGAATTTCTTCCATGGCCAAGTCCATTTCCGCTCCGCCATGGACCATGGTTTCGAGAAAAT
>JADFXS010000629.1 GCA_015233515.1 Deltaproteobacteria bacterium
ACGCAACGAACTGGAATCATGGTTCCATTTTTAACTATGTGGCGCTCTATCGGACCGATTACCGACTTATTTTCTATCGCTTCCTGTAATGGGCAGCTACCTTTTAATTCATCACATTGCAATATTTCGAAACAGTGCTTTCCTAAACACTCATCCGGGGAGAGCCCGGTAATGGATTGGGCCATGCCGTTCCAGGAAGTAATGCCCAAATTCCGGTCCACCGACATTACTCCAATAGGGATGTTTTCTACCAGCGTTCTGTATTGTTCTCGGGATTTTCGGATTTCTTCCTCCGCTTTCTTGCGATCGGTGATGTCACGGACCACAGCGACGGAGCCGATTATATTTCCGTTGGCATCCTTGACCGGGGAGGCGTTGATTTCGCGATGGTGCAGTTCCCCGCTGGCGGGAGTTCGGAGGATCGACTCTTGGCGCTTGATAATTTCTCCGGCCAGGGCACGCCGCAGAGGAACTTCCTCGATAGGGCGGGGACGGCCATCCGGACGGAAAGCTTCCAGACGAGCGGCAAGATGTTCCACTCCGATATTGCCAGTAATATCGAGACAAAATTCCAGTGAGGCCGAGGGATTTGCCAAGACGATTTTTCCTTGCGTGTCGCAAAACCAGACCTCGTCGGTAATACTGTTGATTACTGCTGATAGCCGCTCCCTCTCCTCTTGAACAGCGCTCAATAGACTTTTAACTTTCTCCTCGGCTTCTTTGCGCTCGGAAATATCTCTGATAATCATCGTTATTAAGGGTTTTCCATTTTTATCCGCGAAAACACTTGAAGAAATGTCGGTGGGGAATATGGTCCCATCATTTCTTCTATTATTTATTTCCCCCCTGAAGCTCTCATAACTGACTTGCTTTTCAAGCATTTTGGCCAGCCTGGGGTCTTGGGCCTCGAATAATCGGTTTCTTCCCGTCGCATAAATTTCTTCTACAGACATTCCGAACATACGACTCGCGGCCGGATTGGCAAAATAAATTTCATCGTTAATCCCGGTCAGTAAAACCGCATCCAGTAAATTATCCGTTAAAACGTGATATTTTTCTTCGGTCTCCCTCAGCATTACCTCTGCTTGATATTGGTATTGGTAATAGATTTTGACCTTGCTTTGCCAAAACGCCAGGGCGGAAGCGATTACGGCGAGCAAAAGCCCCAGAAAAAGTGCGAAAATGACGGCGGAGTTAGTCCGCCAGTCGGCCAAAGCCTCCATCGTGTCGACTTTGGCCACAATAAACCAGGACGAATTGGGGATGGCTCTCGCCACCGCCAGCACTTCGATGCTTCGATAATCTTCCCCTCCCACGAAGCCTTCCGCGCCCAACACGGCTTTAACCGCCGGCACGCTCTTTTGGCTGACAGGTATGCGCAATTTAAGCGCCGTGTCCTTCTTATGGCGAAGATTGTTGAGGTATAGCGCCGCGTCGCCATCCCTGCGAATAAGAACGGTTTCCGCGGTCTGGCTGGGTGAAGGCCAATATTGAATCAGCGGATAAAGGAATTGCTCGGGATCGATTTGAAGAATGACTGCGCCTATTGGTTCGGACGATTTACTGTCCATGCCAAACATAGGCGCTATAACATCGAGATAGGGACGAGAATCGATTGGATTGGTATAAAATTCCGTAAAAATAGGCTTACGGTCCCTGAAAGCGGCAAACAGAAGTTTCGTTGTGACCTCATGAAGCGGGTCAATGCGACCGCTGAGGCTCAATAGCTTTCGGCCGTTTGTGTCCACCAACTGGATATCCGCGTAATAATTGTATTTCAGTAAAGGTTCCAATTCGGCTCGCAGTTTTTCAGTATTATCGGTTTGCGGGTCTTTAATAAATCGCCAAACAGTTTTGGAAAAAGAGGAGCTCCCGATTAGTATTGCGCCGTCATTTAGCCGTTCGTTTCGCCAGTTGTCGATCTGATCCACTTTCAACTGGGCGATAGCCAGTAGTTCCGCTTCAACCTTTTTCTGGAAGTTTTGATTTTGAACACGGTAGAACCATGCTCCAATCGTAAAAAGAACCAGGATGGTTAGTGTTAAGACCATCATCAACCAGTGCGGGAATGTCTTCATTTCCAAAATGCTCCCATATAAGAAAGTCGGGACCATTCACTCCGTCTTTCTCATCAGAAACGGCCCGGAGTTTGTCCACAATTAGTTAATCAACTAAGGTTTCCCAATATGTCCGGCCGTTGTTAGCTTTAAGGCGTACTCCATTATG
>JADFXS010000630.1 GCA_015233515.1 Deltaproteobacteria bacterium
GGGAGGAGAGCCATGATTATTCAACAAGCCGATCTTTTCAGAGACCTCAGCCCTGAGGTCATGAGCGAAATCACCAAGATCATGGTCGAGGAATCACACGAAAAGGGTTCTTTATTGTTCAAGGCCGGCGAGCCCGCAACAAGTTTTTTCATCATCATCGAGGGGACGGTGACTTTATCAATAGGAGCCAGCGGAGAGATCGACTATACAGCCAGCCGTCCGGGCGAAGCCTTTGGATGGACGGGTATGGTTGATCGATCTGTGTATGTAGCCACGGCGCGGTGCATGACTCCCTGTAAACTGGCAAGGATCGAAAAAGACAAACTGAATAAATTTTTGGAGCGGGATATCGCAACCGGGATGATTTTTTTCAAACGGCTTGCCGGAGCCGTAGTTCAAAGGCTGATCGACAACTACTATAAGTTCTTGTCTGAAGGAAGCCTGAAGGGCGTTACCTACGGTACCGGACAAATGATCGGGAGCGAAGAATAATTTCACTTTTCTGTAGACTGGATGAGGTCCCTGCATCATTCCGGGGCTCATCCAGTTGCATCGGTGCTTCGGAGGATTTCGGGGGCCCCAGCCATCCGGAAAAAGGACTTCCATTTTACCACGGCCACCGCCGCCGGCGGTATTTCTTGAGAAGGCGAACGCCTTCCCGCCAGCCGACTTCCCGGGCTTGGTCCAAGGGAGTTCGGCCTTTCTTATCCGCCTGATCCGGCGAAGCTCCGTTTTCTAAAAGCAGTTGGAGGAGTTCCAGAACACAGTATCTCGCGGCTTCGTGCAGTGGGGTTCGTCCGGATTGATCCTTGGCCCCGGGATTGGCCCCGGCCTGGATCAGCAGTTGGGCCATGGCCGCGCTCCGGGCCAGATGCAAGGCGGTCCGGCCGTCGGCGTCGGCGTCGTGGATTCCGGCGCAGGAAGTCGGCGCCTATCAGGCCGTTTTCGGCCACGGCGGAATGCAGTGGGGTTCGGCCGCCGATCGATTTAGAGTTGACGTCGGCCCCCAACTCCACCAAACGGATTGCGGCGGCTTGGTTGGCCGCGGCCAGATGCAAGGGGGTGTAACCCCATTGATCCCGGGCGTTGACGGATATTCCCGCCCGGATAGCCGGTTCGATCAGGTCTACAACATAATCCGCGGCTCTCTGGTGCAGGATGGTCTCGTCGCCTGGAGTGACCACGGCGGGATCGGCCCCATGGTTCAGGAGAATCCCGGATAGTTCTCGGCGGGTTTCCAGGTTCAGAAACCACGAATCCTTCAAGCGGAGAAGCGGGGTCGCGCCGGCGTCCCTCCCGGCGTTCACCTCCGCGCCGGCGTCCAGCAATCGCTGGGCCATACCAACCAAGCCCTTGGACACAGCCAAATGAAGGGCGGTTTGGCCGTCGGCGTCGGTTTGGGTCAAATCAGCCCCGGCGGCGATGAGCCGGGCAACTTCGGTTTCGTCGCCCGCGGCCACGGCCGCTGTCAGAGGGGTTAGGCCCAATGGGACATCTACTTGATAGGCGCTCTCTTCCTTGATCCTTAAATAAAGATTGCCGACAAAAACGAAAAGCACGGCTCCGGTTCCCAAGATGGCTCCAGGAACGTACCAGCCGTTCATCAGGGTCGCGAGTTCCTCCGGAGTCAGAGGCAGGGGACCCAGGGTTAGGAAACCTACGGCGGGTGCCCAGACCATGAGAGTTGGCCAGCAACCATAATGACCCATGATGGCCAAATCCCGTCCCAGGTAAAATCCGGCCACTACATGCACAATGAGGAGCGGTTGGAGCCAGCTGACGGCCCAGCACCAGTAGTAGCCCGTGTAGACCAGCAGCAGCCAGGCGGGCAAATGCACGGATACCCCGGGAAAGCGATAGGGTGAAAAACCGGCGGTCGAAGGGAAGGGAGTCAGGAAATAGGCCAGTATCTCTTTCACTTGACGGTTCACTGGCGGCCTCCAGATGTTATACGGCGCTAGTTCGGATGGTCACAGGTTCAATAGGCAAGCGGCCGCATTATAGTCCGGAATATTCCGGCCGATCTATTCGTCCAACCGTTGGTTCCGGATATACCTTCTTCTTTCCCAAGGAAATGAAAGGGTAAAAGTTGTGCCGAATTCCTGATCGGAGACGACTTCAATCGAGCCCTGATGGGTTTCCATGATCTTTTTTATCAAGACCAGATTGAGCCCCGGGGCCATGGCTTCAGAACTCAAAAAAGGATCGAGCATAGCCGCAAGCT
>JADFXS010000631.1 GCA_015233515.1 Deltaproteobacteria bacterium
ATTAATAGCGGCTTGGTGGGGTAATGGCAAAACCGCGCTTTTGGCCCAACTCTTCATCGGGCTCTATTTTGAAGTCGTCAAAATAAGTCGGTATTCCCGCGGCTTCGAAATATCGCCTTCCTCGATCCGGGCCCAAAGTCCTGGTTTTGCAACCACCTCATCAATATATATTTTTTAGTCGCGACTGATGATGGTGGACATACCCATACCGCCGCCCACGCACAAAGTCGCCAGTCCCAGACTTAAATCCCTTCGGGCCATTTCATACATTAAAGTGATGATGATTCGTGCTCCGGTGCTGCCGACCGGGTGTCCCAAACCTATGCCGCTACCATTGACGTTAGTGATGGTCCGGTCCAGGTTCAGACCTTTTTCCACGCTCAAATACTGCGCGGCAAAGGCTTCGTTGACCTCGATCAGTTGCAGGTCTTTCAAGGTTATGCCGGTCTTTTTTAATAGTTTTTCCGTGGCCGGTACCGGGCCGTACCCCATATAATTAGGCTCGACTCCGGCCGCGGCGCTGCCGACGATAGTGGCCATGGGATTCAGTCCCAGTTCCTTGGCTTTGTCGCGACGCATTAAGATGACGGCCGAGGCGCCGTCGTTCAACCCCGACGAATTGCCCGGAGTGACGGTTCCGTCTTTTTTGAAGGCCGGTTTCAATCGGGAGAGGTCGCCCATGGCCAGATTAAAACGCACATGTTCGTCAGTATCGAATATTTTAGGGTCACCCTTTTTCTGAGGTATTTGAACCGGAACGATTTCTTCCTTGAACCGCCCTGCTTCGATGGCGGCTTGAGCGTTGTTGTGGCTACGTAAAGCCACCGTGTCCTGTTCTTCGCGGGAAATACCATATTTCTCCGCCAGATTTTCCGCGGTCATTCCCATGATAAAAGGTTCACCCAAAAGAGCACTGCCGGAATGAAGCAGTTCCCAGATGGCATCGGTCAATTGGCCATGACCGAGTCGTTGCCCCCAGCGGGCTTTCATTAAGAAGTAAGGTGCGTTGCTCATGGATTCCATACCACCGGCTATAACCACTTCGGAATCACCGGCTTTGATCTGTTGGGATCCGAAGATAACGGCTTGCATGGCGCTGGAACACTGTCTTTGAATAGTCACGGCCGGTATTTCCACGGGTAGTCCGGCTTTTAACATGGCCGTGCGAGCGGTATTGGCCTCATCCGGGCACTGAAGGCAATCACCCATAATGACATCGGAAATCAATCCGGCAGGAACATGGGTTCTGTTCAATACCTCTTGAATTACCAGGGCTCCCAACTCGTACGCTCTAAGGGAGCTTATCGCTCCGCCAAAATCACCGATCGGAGTCCGGCAAGAAGCTACAATGACCACATCATCATTTTTTTGCATGAAGAGGACCTCTCTAGAGCAGTATTAGTAATAGATATATCTTGACTAGTAGGTCAAGTCAAGCCGGCCGGCCGGCCTTAATTCACTACTTGCGGGCGTCGAGGCACGTAACTCCCGGCGGCAACGCTCGGCGGAAAGATCCCGAACCCACGGAACTATCGAACTCGGTTGCCGGTAATATTAATATGATGTCTGCTTATTTCGCCGGGTTACTTTCAGATGATTCGACTATAGCCAAAACTCCGGGTATCTTCTATCCTTTGCGACATTATTCAGCAAGAGGGCCACAGCCAACAGAACGACCGCTCCCAGGCCGACCGGTATAATAACATATACATAACCAAGTTTATGGAGTTTGTCCCCGCCGATGACCGCGATCAGGGCTGTCGCCCCACCGGGCGGATGCAGGGTCTTGGTCAGATGCATAACCGCTATGGCGGTGGAGACGGCCAAGGCAGAAGCAAACCATAATTGACCCGGGAAGAGCTGATAGGCCGTTACGCCTATAACGGCGGAAAAGATGTGGCCGCCGATCAGATTTCCCGGCTGAGCCAGCGGGCTCTTTATGGCGCCGAAAATCAGAACACATGAGGCGCCCCAGGAGCCGATGAGCAGGACCCCGTCCGCCCCTGGTAATAGATGATCGTTGACCAAAGCAAGCAGCGCGATCCCCAGAAAGGCCCCCAGCCAAGACCATAGAGTTTCAATCAGGCCGACCGCCGGCGGACTTTGGGAGCGCCCTTTCATTTTCATAAAATAATCGAACATACTTGCCTCAAGAATGAAAAACGAACAACATCTGTTCGGGAAACCAGCCCGAGCAACAAGCCTTGTTTATCCACTACCGG
>JADFXS010000632.1 GCA_015233515.1 Deltaproteobacteria bacterium
CCGGCGATCCGGATGCTTTTCACGCGCATGGACCCTGTTCATTTCCATCCACGCCAACTCTCACCCGAATTCAGCGGTCAACGGTATAGAAACCTATGTTTTAAATATTGCCACGGATAAGGAAGCCATGAGGGTGGCGGTCCGGGAAAACGCGGCGACAACCAAGAACATGAGCGATCTGCAGGCTATACTGAAGGATTTGATGCTCAATTCCAAAATCGCCGAATCTGGTGGTTTGGGAGCCAAGGTTCATCGCGCTTTGATCGGGTCGGTGAATAAAAAGTCCAAAGTGCACGATCTCGGGATCAAACAGGCGCCGTTTTATGTCCTCATCGGCGCGAACATGCCTTCCATCCTCGTGGAAATGGGCTTTATCAGTAATAAAATGGATGAAGAACGCCTGCGGGACCGACGTTATTTGGAGTTACTGGCCGATGGGATAGTGGAAGGGATCAGAGCTTACATCGGTTCAATCAAGAAGGCCGGTTAACCTGATTCACTTTCTTCAGTGGAAAAGAGTGAAGGGGACTCGGCCTTACTTGGCCCGGCGATGCCAAAACCAAAGTATTCTCAGTCAAAAAAATTTTTTCATTGATTTTTTTATCGCTATGTATACACTCCATCCGGCGGACCCAAAACCACTTCTTCCGAACCGGAGGGAAGGCGGTCAATAATTACTCTTTTTCGGCTATTGATAATAAGGATATAAATAAATACCGACTTGATTGAAGATATCGCGGGTTATCTTTTTTCCACAGGGCACGCCAGCATTACGAATTTGGATCAAACCTTATCCGCACAAATTATGACTATTCTCTGCTTAGTCTTATTCTTTGGGGGAATTAGATCATGCATGCCGTAGATACAAACCGTTCGGATAAAAAAGACGAGGCGCAGCATCCGATCATGACGACACTGGAGGAATTTCCAGGTTTTACCTCCATGGAACAGATAAATATTAAGCGAATTTTTAATCGTTACGGTGACGCCTCGATAACTGGAATCAAATCTCATTCTATCCGGCGATTGGTTTTTCCGGCTGCTCCGGTTCCCGCAACAACTTCGGTCGGCCAAGCCAAAAAGCTTTTGGGAAATCAAAAACCATTCAATGCCCTCGTGGTTACAGAAGAAAACCGGCCCATGGGTTTGATCATGAACCTGCACTTGGACCGGACTTTGAGTCAAAAATCAGGGATATCTCTTTATGAAGAAGCGGTTGTTAAAGTCATGGACTTGAAATCGCTGATTATAGATATCGACACCCCCCTGGAGACCGTGGCGCACCTGGCCATGAATCGTAATCCGACCAATATCTACGATCACATTATCGTGACTGAAAACCAACATCTCTTGGGTATTGTTTCCGTTTGGCAAGTTTTGGATTCTCTGGCCGCCATACAACGGGAACGGTCTGAAGAACTCGACCGGGCCAATAAATACTTGGAAAATGAAATCGCGGAGAAGAATAAGGCGCAAGAAGCCTTGGAAACTCAGGCGCTTCAATTAATGCGCTCCAATGCCGAACTGCAGCAATTCGCCAATTTTGTATCCCATGACTTGCAGGAGCCGCTCCGTGCGGTAGCGGGATTTTTACAATTACTGGAGAAACGCTATGAGCATCAATTAGACGATCAGGCTCATGCGTTCATTCAAAGATCGGTGACCGCTTCGCGGCGCATGCATCTAATGATAAATAATCTTCTGGATTACTCCAGGGTAGAAACGAAAAATCAAGTCATAAAATTAGTTGATTTAAATAAAACCGTGGAAGCAGCGTTGGAAAACCTCCAGGTGACGATACAAGAAACCGGAGCGGATATTACTTGTCATACTCTTCCCACGATCTTAGCTGATCAGGTTCAAATGATTCAGCTATTCCAAAATCTGATTTCCAATGCCATCAAATTTTGTGAAAATAACCACCCGGTCTGCAAAATCAGCTCGAAACGCCTTAACGGTCAACATTGTATTTCCGTTGAGGATAACGGCATCGGTTTCCCCGAGGCGGACGCGGAACGATTATTTATCATGTTTCAGCGTTTCGCCACACGGAGTGGATTTTCCGGGAATGGTGTAGGATTGGCCATCTGCAAAAAAATTGTCGAACGACATGGTGGGCGTATCTGGGCAAAATCAATGGAGGGCAAGGGTTCCGTATTCTCTTTCACTCTTGCGGACAATAATGCCGATTGAAATTAAATATGGTTGCTTGAAAATTGAC
>JADFXS010000633.1 GCA_015233515.1 Deltaproteobacteria bacterium
CAAGCTCCAGCTTGGGAGCTAGGAAAAGCCGGGAAGCTCCAGCTTCCCTCAAAAGTGATTCAGCCAAGAAACGTGCGCATACTGTCATTTCGACCGCAGGGAGAAATCTCCGTTCTTTTCAAGGAAGGCCTTTTAGCCTTAGAGATTTCTCTTCGCGGCTTGAGCCGCTCATCGAAATGACACCATAAGCTCCGTTGGGAAACAAGCCAGAGCAATTTGAACCGACCCCGAAGTGTTGTTTCTTAGAAGTTAAATTTTCAATCTTATGGTAATTTGAAGTTGCGCAGGCCGTTCGAGTCGGCCCAATCATTTTTTAGCCGTGGATTGACGATCATGACCATAGCATATGGCATATTTTCTGGAGGTCTGGACAGCATGTTGGCCTCCAGGCTCCTCTTGGACCAAGGGGTGGACGTTCGATTGCTGACCTTTGTCACGCCATTTTTCGGGGCGAAAAAAGCGATGGAATCCGGCCGTTACCTTGGCTTGGTTCCCAGGGCCGTGGATATCACCTCCCCATATTTAACCATGTGGGCCAATCCCAAATATGGTTTCGGCCGATTCGCCAACCCGTGCATCGACTGCCACGCTTTTATGTTCAGGGAAGCCGGCCGAATCATGCGCGCCGAAGGTGGAGATTTTTTATTTTCCGGTGAAGTACTGGGTCAGAGACCTAAAAGCCAGACCTTGCAGGCCATGGGTTTGGTGACCAAGGCTTCGGGCTTTGGGGATTTTATTCTCAGGCCGCTCAGCGCCCGCGTTTTACCGCCCACCAAAATGGAAACCGATGGTCTGGTAAACCGGGAAAAATTAGGCAACTTATCCGGCCGCACCCGTAAGCCGCAGATGGCCTTGGCGGCGAGCTACGGCTTGAATGACTACCCTTCTCCCGCGGGCGGATGCCTGCTGACCGATCCGGCTTATTCCCGGCGGCTCAAGGAACTGGCCGCCCATGTCCCCCGGTATGAAGCCCGTGATGCGGAATTACTCAAATGGGGCCGGCATTTGCGCTTGTCCTCCGGATACAAGCTCATCGTCGGTCGCAATCAGGTGGAAAATGAAGCCATGGAGGCTCTGGTCCTCCCCGGTGATTTGCGCCTGCTGGTCGATGATATTCCCGGACCGCTGGGACTCATCCCGGGCGGGGCTGCTTTACCTCCGCGCGCGCCGGAGGTGACCACGGCCGCGGCCATAACCGCGTCTTACAGCGACGCCGCGGTCGGTCAGGCGGTCCGAGTTTTCATCTCGCCGCCGGAATCCCTGCCGGCCCTGGACCTGGTAACCGGACTCAAGGCCGAATTCAGTAAGCTGATGATCTGTTGAGCCCGCCAACGGCGGACAAACCCGGCAAAGAGTTGGGCTAAAAAGGACAGTTTTACAATTATCTCAGCTTCTTCCGCATTTCATATCAGGAGTAAAAATATGGCTAAACCATGCCGCGTAAAAGTCCTTGTCCTAATATTGACGGCTCTGATGCTTGCCTTTGTTCCCTGGCATCAGACGGCCGCGGCCGACGGTGACTTTCATCTGACCGTCCTTCACGTCAATGACCCTCACGCCCATCTGTGGGAAACGGAAGACCGGTTGCTTATCGATCAAACCCCTATTTGGCTCCCCAGCGGCGGTTTCGGACGTCTGGCCGCTAAAATCAAACAAATCCGGGCTAAATCGAAAAACACCCTTCTTTTGCACGCCGGCGACGTCTTTCAGGGGACTTTGTACTTTACCAAATACCATGGTTTGGCTGACTTGGATCTAATGAACCGTATGGGTTTCGACGCCATGGCCGTGGGAAACCATGAATTTGACCTGGGACCGGCGACGTTGGCCCAGTTTGCGTCCCAAGCCCGCTTTCCGGTTTTAAGCGCCAACATCGATGTTTCCGGCGAACCGCTCCTGTCCGGGCTGATTAAGCCCATGGTGATCAAGGAAGTCGGCGGCCGAAAAATCGGCATCATCGGCGCGACCACCCCGGCTACAACCCATATGTCCTCTCCCGGCCCCAAGGTTAAATTCGAATCCGTGGCTCCGGTTATCGGACAATGGGTTCAAAAATTGTCTTACCAAGGGGTGAATATCATAATCGTGCTAAGTCACCTGGGCCTGGATGCCGATATAAAGCTGGCCCACATGGTTCCAGGAATCGACGTCATCCTCGGAGGTCATTCCCACACCCTGCTTGGCGATTTCGGCTCGTTAGGGCTACCGACGGCCGGGCC
>JADFXS010000634.1 GCA_015233515.1 Deltaproteobacteria bacterium
TTGACAACCGAAAACCGCTCATGTATAGTTCCCTAAAATTTGAATACGAGCTTACAAAAAATCCATATAGAAAGAAAATCACCATGATCAGCAGAAACCACATCTTAACCATTAACGTGTCCTGGCAAGGCTTCTTTTATTACTTTAGCGGGAGAACTTCGCCCATGGACCGGTAGCTGCTGAATCCGATTGACAAGCTAAGAGCCGTGGGTGAACAAACCTGCGGCTTTTTTGATTTATGGACCTTTATTTAACCAGCACCTCTCATCGTCAGGGCACCCGGATATAAAAATGAAAAACATGGAACTATCCAAATTAACAACATCAATAATCGAGCAGGCCAGCGGCTCGGTCTATACCTATTGGTGGGGTTTCCGTTTTTACTTTTATGCCTGGATAGGTCCGCCCTTGCGCTGAATTCGGATAGTTAAGAAAAAAGCCTTGGGTGGACCAACCAACCAGGGCTTTTTTTTTACCACCACCAAAGAGCTATTGAAACATTATCCATTACCTCAAATTTTATCAACCATAAGGAGACCAGAAAATGATCGGTAAGGCAATCAGACTCGAAAGAATCATCAGTCGTGAAACCGGCAAGGCAGTTATCGTTCCGATGGACCACGGCGTCAGCTCCGGACCTATCGAAGGTATCGTCAACATGCGAGAGGCCATGTCTCAAGTCGCCACCGGCGGTGCCAACGCCGTCATCGTCCACAAAGGCATCGTGGCCCAGGGCCATCGGAAAAGCGGTCCGGATATGGGTTTGATCGTCCATCTGTCAGCCAGTACGTCCATGTCGCCCGAGCCCCACGCCAAGACATTGGTCTGCACTGTGGAAGAAGCCATGAAGCTCGGTGCGGACGGAGTGTCGGTCCATGTGAACGTGGGCAACGGTCATGAGCGGGAAATGCTCACCGACTTAGGAAAAGTGGCTGCAGTTGCGACGGAATGGGGTATGCCCTTGCTGGCCATGATTTACGCTCGCGGCTCCAAGATCAAGAACGAATACGACCCTGCGGCCATTAAACACGCGGCTCGGGTCGGTGCCGAACTGGGCGCTGATATCGTCAAAGTGCCATACACGGGTGATCCGGAATCTTTCAGCCAGGTGGTCCAGGGATGTCATGTGCCGGTAGTTATCGCTGGCGGACCGAAGATGAGTTCTGACCGGGAGATCCTGGAGATGGTCAAGGGCGCCATGGAAGCTGGAGCCGCCGGCACGTCCATCGGCCGAAACGTCTTCCAGCACCGCAACCCCACCCGGATTATGGCCGCCTTGACCATGGTCGTCCATAAGAACGCCACAGTAGACGAGGCCCTGAAGATGCTCGAAGCGCCGGCCAACGTCCACGTATTGTATTAGATCCGCTTAACCTTCAATCAGAAAGTTGACGGGACCATGACTATATATCAGGAGATCCAAGCCGGACCGGTGCGATTGGTGCAAGGTAGAGCCGACATTTCCTATCGGGGATGTGCCACCGTGTTCGGCGCCATCTTTACCGACTATGACCGGAAGGTGTTGCTCGAGTCCAAAGATATCTCACATATCTATGGCCGGATGAGCCTTATCGGGGTTGATCCGGTCTTAGAAATCATGGGCAAGGACGACAATTTCTCGATCCGGAGTTTTAATGACCGCGGCCGGATTTTTCTCAACGCCCTGGACCAGGCGGACTTCAACTGGGTGGATGAAATCCATCGGTCGCCGGAAGGTCACCTGGTCCAGGGCGTGGTCCACCGCGAGGCCGTTTGCATCGAGGAACGCGAAAGATCCAAACAAAAAAATATCGCCCAGGTGGTCCGTCTGGTTCTCGAAAAATTCCAGACCGAGGTGAATGGCCCTCTGGGGCTATACGGAGCTTTTAGTTACGACTTTGTCAGACTCTTCGAAGACATCGGGGATAGTCTGCCGGCCGGCCCGACACCGGATTTCCGGCTTTCATTATATGACACGTTTATCCTTTTCGATCATCTCAAGGAAAAGGCTGAAATCGTTTGCTTCCGGTCCAGTCAGACCGAAGCCGGTGAGGCGATTGACCGGCTGGCTGAAGAAACCCGACGACCGACCGGGCAAATGGACCGGGCCAGAATCAAAGATGCCGGGTTCTTATTGTCCCGCCAGGAATACGACGACCTGGTCACCAGGGCCCGGCAGTATATCATGGAAGGCGAAATCTTCGAAGTCGTTTTTGCCAACTCCCTGACGGCCCGATT
>JADFXS010000635.1 GCA_015233515.1 Deltaproteobacteria bacterium
GTTACCCAGGGTTGACCAGGCGGTCCGGCGGCTGGCCCTTGGCCGCCCGGACCAGGGCCTTAAGCACGTCTTCCCTGGATACTATCCCGACGAGGCGGCCTTCGTCCACTACCGGAAAGCTTTTGAACTTGGTAATAACCATCTTATCTATCAGTCTAGTCAAGGGGGTCTCGCTGTCGACGGTCGCCAGATCGGAAGTCATAATTGATTTTATCGTTTTTTTCATAAGGTTTTCATAGGGAGGAATTTTTATTTTATCAGTAAAAACAAAGGCCTGTATCATACCCAATTTGGTGATCATGCCTTTGAGCGAGCCATCCGCTCCGAGCACCGGCAGGCCGTTGAAATCGTGTTTTTCGAAAATTTCCGAAACTTGACCGATGCTGACTTCCTCGTCAACCGTGACGATATCCGTGGTCATGACATCCCTGACCTGATAATAAATGAAATCGTACATAACGGTCCCTCCCGAGATCTATTCCTGACGGCCAACCATTGACCTTTAACCGATTATTATCACCGGCCTTCCGGGGAGGCAAGGGCAACTTCATTTTTTTGAAGAAATTTAACGCTTCAGGGGTTATACTCACCTGATCGCCGCTAAAGACGATCAGCCCGGTAGTCCGACCGGACAACTTAAGGACGCGGATATGTCAATAAAAACAAGAATATTAGCAGCCGTCGACGGATCATCCCAATCGTTGGCCGCGGTCGGTTATCTCAGCCGGGTTTTAAAGGCCGGTAAATTCGAGATTCTATTGTTCCATGTCGGTTCTGGAATTCCCGACCCACTCTGGGACATTACCCATGACCCGTCGTCCTTGAAAGAGGTCGTAATGTTCGGCGAATGGATCGGTCACCAAAAAAACGCCCTGTTCGATTTCATGGAGAGCGCTCACCGGCTTTTCAAGGAAGCAGGATTCCCTGAAAAAGATGTGAGCATACAAATGCAGGATTTGAAAAAAGGCGTGGCCAGGGACATCCTGGACAAGGCGCGGGAAGGCTTTGAAGCCGTGGTTGTGGGACAAACCGGCCATTCCATCATGAAAGAACTATTCATGGGAGGAATCGCCAACAAGCTCCTGTCGGCCATGTCCAACGTAACCTTATGCCTGGTGGCCGGCGAACCCGTCGGTCGGAATTTTTTAGCGGCGCTGGACCCTTCGGAAGGTTCGGCCCGGGTGATCAGCCGCCTGGCTTCGCTCTCGGCCGGCGGAGATCGTGAGGTGACGCTGTTCCACGCGGTAAGAAGATTGGAAATTCGCACCAGCATTCCTGAATTGATCGAAGCGGCCAAAATCGCGGAAATGAACCTGCTGGAAGAAGACCGTCGCATCATGTCGCCGGCCATGAACGCTGCCCGCAACGCCTTGATCGAGGCCGGAATAGAGGAAAAAAAGATAACAACTCTTATTGCCAGCGGAATATCGAGTCGGTCCGAGGCTATTGTCAAGGCCGCCCGTGACCAGGGCTGCCCGTCGATTTTCATCGGCCGACGAGGCCTCTCCGAGCCCAATGATTTTTCCTTGGGAGGCGTGGCCGCCAAGACCGTTTATTTGGCCAAGGACGCCGCCGTTTGGGTGGTATCCCAATAAATAAATAAAAACCAACAGTTGGGGGTGGATTATGCTTAGGATAGGCGTTTTGACCGGAGGTGGAGACTGTGCTGGACTGAACTGCGCCGTCGCCTGGGTGACCAGGACGGCCATGGACCCTTTACTGGCGGCCAAGCGAGGTAAAACACTACAAGTCATAGGCCTCAAGGACGGATGGAAAGGTATTTTGGAAGTAGACCCCAAGGATCCGGACAGCGTGGCCCAGTGGACCATGCCTTTGGATGAACTAGTCGTCCGCACCTGGGATCGTATGGGCGGCACCAATCTGGGGTCATCCCGCACCAACCCTTTTAACCCCAAAAACGATCAAAGCAAAAAGTTGCTGGATAACATGAGGGACCTCAAGCTGGACGCCCTGGTGGCCATCGGCGGCGAGGACACCTTGGGCGCGGCCTATAAGCTTCACCAAATAGGCGGCAAGGTGGTCGGAATTCCCAAAACCATAGACAGGGACCTTAACGGCACGGATTACACCCTGGGTTACGACACATCCATCAACGTCATTGTCGAGGAAATAGACCGGCTGAGGACTACGGCCGGCTCCCACAGCCGCATCTTCGTGGTGGAATGCATGGGCCGTCATGCCGGCTGGCTTTCCCTC
>JADFXS010000636.1:0-451 GCA_015233515.1 Deltaproteobacteria bacterium
CCATAGCAAAAAAGCCAAAACAGTCACGACCAGGCCATAATACAAGATGGTCAACCAATCAAACAGGGTCGGTGAGGAGAAAGAAAAAGTCAAAGCTTCATACACGGCGAAAGGTAGGAACATGGCCAGCCCATAAATGGTGAGTATGGCGGATATGGCCAGAGGGGAGACTCGGGCGGAGACGGCCTTACCCAAGTTGATGAATAAGGCTTCTCCTAGGACCGCGCCGAAAACTAGCAGATTGCCCAGCCAAGGTCGTGGACCCCGGGCGTTTATCTGCGCGGGATCGGATAGATTGAGAGCCAAGATGCCCAGGACCGCCAAACCCAGAGCTATGATTTTATTTTTTGTCAGGCGTTCTTTCAGGAACAGGAACGCCAACAAGCCGACGATGGCCGGAGTGGTGCTGGTGATGACCCCGCTTTCCGCGGCGGTGGTGTACTTCAATCCT
>JADFXS010000636.1:461-2213 GCA_015233515.1 Deltaproteobacteria bacterium
CGTAAAGAAGAAAAATACTGAAAAGCACCGTCCCGGTCAGGGACTGGAAAAACATGGTCAGCCAATCTTGACGTTTGATATGAAGCAGACTTTTTTCCCGCCAAAACAAAAGGGGCAGTATTACCGCCCCGGCGACCACGAAGCGTAAACCGGAGGCCAGAAAAACCGGAAACCTGACCGTCACTAGCTTACCAACCACCACGCTGCTGCCGACAATAATCATCGCGGCGGCTAAGGCCGCATAAGCCTTCAGGGGCCGACCGGCCATGGATGGTCTGTTTGCGCGGACCTCTAAACAGGATTCAGGTTTCATCAGGGTCCTTGAGAAATAGCCGATGGTACTCTTCATCATTGAGATGTTTTCGGAGGAGACGACTGATCAAGCTTTCCAATTCCGCCAACTCTTGATCGGTCAGGCGGCCCCGTAGCGCGGCCATGAGCTGATCGTCGGCAAACTTTTGCAGATAGACGATCAACGAAGCTTCGTCCGTTTCCCGATCCAACCCGAAGCCGACCAGGCCGGTATAGTCTTCAACGAATTTATGGGAATGAATATTCATAATTGGTCCTTGTGTTTGATCGACAGGTGGTAAAATTCGGAAAATTTTTTTAGTCTACTGGTTGACGGTGAATCGCCAACGGCAGAAATTGTCCGACGGATGAGGATCAGGGGGGGCATATATACAGGTTACCTTAATGCGCGGGTCGATTTCCCGGGCAATAGCGGAAAATTCAGCGAAATGCATGGCCTGGCAAGGGTATTCATCAAGTTTATGATCCAACCTGGCTTTTTGGGTGGGGCAGGAGGGGACGGTTAGTATGACTTCTTCGGGCCGTTCCTCGATGACATATCCCACGATCAAGTTCCAAGGAAAGAGTCGTAAGGCCTGAACCAGGGCCGGCAAGCCTTCTCCGTTTAAATTGAAGACCTTTTTGAGGTCCTTGACGGCTAGGGCGCCCACTTTACTCCAAACCAGTTCGTTGAGGCGGCATGCTTCCTCTATACCATAATCCCGTTCAATGTTAAGAAACCAGAAGGCATCCACCACTCGATAATTATGCAGCAGAAATTCACAGAATCCGGCTAACCGGGATTGATCCCAAGTGGAAAAATCGGCTGAGGGATATCTTGGTTTGAACGGAGGCTGATCCATCGCTACTCCCACCAATTCTTTTTATTTTCGGATTTGGGCTGTTGGCCTTTTTTTACAGCGTCGTCGCGTTTGAATATATCACCCGGTTTGACATCCTTGGGAGTGCTTTCCCACCATTTGGCCGCGGCCGGTTTGGATGGAGTCGCGGCCGGGGGCGTCGACGCCGGTTTGGGGGGGGAGCTTTTAACTATCTGTTCCAGTTTGGAAAGCAGGATTTGGTACTTTTTATCTCCCTGCGGGATATATTTCAATTGGCCGGATTCGAAATCCGCGTTGTTAAAAGTCTGCCGCACTCCAGTCAGATTAAAATCTCCGTCCAATAAGGCGACCACGACTTCCTCGCCCGTTTGGGACAGAGTCATCCAAAAATTGCGGAATTGTTCTTTGCGGGCGGTAACACCCGTGCCGATGTTGGTTTCTTTAAGTTCAAGGTATATTCCGGGAGTAACTTCAGGCATTACATCTTATTTCCTTCCTTAAGATTATTACATTTTAGCATATCCTTTCCGTTCTGCAAGGCGGTGATTCCAAGCTAAATCCGGCCTGATCCTCGAACCGGGGGCGAAATCCGCTCCGGCGGTTGTACGGCTTCCGCCGA
>JADFXS010000637.1:0-381 GCA_015233515.1 Deltaproteobacteria bacterium
TTTCATGGCCAGGGCGAGGCCTTCCCCATATTTTCCTTCCAGCATGTCCTTTTCGACACTGGTTAATTCCATTTTCACTCCTCCGAAATCCCTTTAGTCTTTTTCGCGGTTTGAGTCCCGGGCCCTCCGGGGAACTAAATAACGCCCAAGTACGAGCGACGAACCAGGTCGCCGGATAAAAGATCTTCCCCTGATACTTCTCCCACGATATTCCCGGTTTGCAGGATATAACCCCGGTTAGCCACCTTCAGAGCCTGGCGGGCGTTCTGTTCGATCAACAGGACGGTTGCGCCGCGTTGGATGATTTCCTTTATGACATTAAATATTTCCTTGACGATGATCGGCGCCAGTCCCAAGGAAGGTTCATCCAGCATGAGCAGG
>JADFXS010000637.1:497-2208 GCA_015233515.1 Deltaproteobacteria bacterium
ACCTCATCCATTTTATTAAGCATTTCTTTTTCCGTGTAATCATGGATGTACGCGCCTAAGCGCAGATTTTTCTCGATGGTCAGTAAAGGAAAAATCTGCCGGCCCTCAGGCACCATGGAAATTCCCAATTTACATATCTTGTGGGGCGGCAGGTGTTCAATCCGTTGTCCTAAAAATTCGATTTCGCCGCCCGTGGCCCGGATCATCCCGGTAATGGCCTTCAGGGTAGTCGTCTTGCCGGCGCCGTTGCCGCCGATCATGGTGACCGCCTCTCCGGAATTGACGCCAAAACTGAGGCCCTGCAAAACTTTGATACTGCCGTATCCGGCCGTCAAATTTTTTACCTGTAACATCGCTCAGTCCTCCCTGCCTAAATAGGCCTCGATTACCTTGGCGTCCGACTGCACTTGTTCGGCGGTCCCCTCGGCGATCTTTTGCCCATAGTCCAGGACGATGACGCGGTGCGAGACTCTCATGACCATGGCGATGTTATGTTCGATGACGACGACCGCCGCGCCGGTTTCGCGGATTTTACCGATGAGGTCGACCAGTTCAAAGGCTTCATCGTGGTTCATACCGGCGCTGGGTTCATCCAATAATAAAAGCTTGGGCCGCGACGCCAAGGCTCGGGCAATCTCCAGGCGTCGTTTATTTCCATAGGGCAGCCTACCGGCCATGGCATCCTTTTGGCCGGCTAACCCCATCAAATTCAATATTTCCAAGGCCAGTTCCCGGATCGATCTCTCTTCATTCCTGATCTTGCGGGAAGGAAATATGCATTGCCAGAACTCGGCCCGGCCTTGAGTATGAGCCCCCATCATCACGTTTTCCAGAACGGTGACATTGTTGAACAACCTGATGTTCTGAAAAGTTCGGCTGATCCCCAGGGCGCATCGTTGATGGGTGGGAATGCCTTTCAGGTTGTGTCCGTTAAAGATGATTTCTCCGCTGGTCGGCGGATAGAGGCCGGTCAGTAAATTGAAAAAGGTGGACTTGCCGGCGCCGTTTGGTCCGATCAGGCCGACAATCTCGCCCGGGTCGATCACAAAATCGACTTGTCCGACGGCGGTCAATCCTCCGAACATTCTAGTCAGGTTTCTCGTTTCGAGTAAAAGCATGCGCACAATCTCTTTTCATTACTTGAGGAATCGAGAAGTGATCATTTATATGAAAACGTGCGGCCGGACCGGCGAGTGTTACCTGGTAACCTCGGCCGCTCCTTTTCGTCTCAAGTACTTGGTTAAAAAGAAATGCTTGAGATCGAAGTTCGCCCCGAGGATGCCCTGGGGTCGATAGCGCATCAGCAGCACCAGCAACAAGCCATAGGCCACCATACGATAATCGGCCAGGGAGCGGGATAGCTCCGGAAGGATGCCTAATATCAGCACACCCAGATAGACTCCCCATATATTGCCGAGTCCCCCCAGCACCAGCATGGCCACTAAAGTAATCGACACCCCGAAACTAAAGCTCGACGGACTGATGAATCCAACAAACGAAGCGTACAAGCTACCGGCGGCTCCGGCGTAAGCCGCGCCGAGGGCGAAGGTCAAAACCTTGTACCGGCTGGTGTTCACCCCAATACTCTTGGCGGCCAGATCATCCTCGCGAATGGCGACAAAGGCCCTGCCCAAGCGGGACTTCATGAGCTGCATTTGGAGGAGCGTTCCCAAGACGATCACCAGGCAAACCAGCACCAGAAACTGATTGT
>JADFXS010000638.1 GCA_015233515.1 Deltaproteobacteria bacterium
TTTTTGCGGCAAGTCCGTAGCTCAAGCCGTTAGGATCTTGAGTGAACCCGCGAGGATTTGTTCCGAAGGTCGGGCATATGGCCCGATCGGAACTAAGCTGCTTTAGTCTGCGCCTTGTGGACCGCTCGTGATAACCGGGAAATACGTCGCGCCGATGTGCGGCGATGGAGGCTCCCCTTGGTGGCGGCTTTGTCCAGAGCGGATATGGCAGCCCGTAAAGAGGCCTGAGCTTGATCCGGAGCCTGGTCGGCGGCCTCACGCGCGTTCTTCACCAGATTCTTGACTTTGGTCTTGTTGATTTTATTCCGCAGATTGCGCTTTTCACTCTGACGGGCTCTTTTCATTGCAGACTTATGATTGGCCAAAAACAGTTCCTCCCTGTTTTACTAAATACTTTTAATGGCAGAATACCCGGCTGCCGAATTTTTGATTTTTATTTACTGTGTGCACTTCTGTCAATAAAAAAAAGAAGCCTCACGTAATTATGTGCCAAGGAAAATAGTGGGACCGTGGAAGGCAGGGCCGAAGAACACCGTGACATTTTCCGCCTCCTATCTCCAATTCGTTCTGATCCCGCATGATCCGGCGGATGGATTTACTCGCCTGATAATTTCTTATCGGGTTGAACAGGCAAGCCAGCGCATTCCCCGCAGCTTGCCGCGGGGAGCTTCAATTATAAACGGAAACCTAAATCCACCATCAAATCGCGGATAGGGCGCGTAAATCCTTGGCGAAACGCGAAGTTGGACCGATTTTGGCCCGCAGGCGTATTCACCATACGTCGAGGAGCCAAAATCGGGAAACGAGCGTTGCAGCCAGGAGTTACGTGCCTCGATACCCGCAAGTGGTGAATTAGGAGAAATCGGCTTTATCGCAAAATATTCCGGCATAGTGTATTATATGGTCGATTTCGACTGCCGGAAAGATGCCGGCGGGAGCGAATATTTATCCAAAGAAGAGTTGATGGACGACTATGAGTATTCCGAAGTTTTTTCTATATATCATTATTTTTTTTCTCTCCGGGCAGGCGCTGGCTCTCTGGATTTGCTGGCGGCGGCTTCGCGGCCGACCCGGTTGGCGGTGGGCGGCGGTGATCGGATTCATTCTCGTCAATGCACCTTGGTTTATCTTGGCCAAGACCTTGACCGCCACCGAACTCCCGGCATCATGGCTGTTCGCCTATATCGTCCGACCGTTTACCAGTTGGCAAATTCTCACCTGGTTGTGGTTGATTGGGGCAAGCTTATTGGGAATTATGATCTACTTGCTTTACCATCTGCCGAAAAGTATTTTTCTGGCCTGGCATCGACCAAGGTCCGGGTATCTCCTGGCTGGAATAGGGCCTTCTTCAACTCGGACCGAGCCAAAAGAGAATTTAACTATCGATCGCGGTCTAGACGGCGACAAAGCGCCGTCCGACCTGGTCGGTCGACCGGCTATCGAAATTAATAATGATCATGATTCCAATCCCCCATCCGCCACCCGCCGCCGGCAGTTGGTTTTGCCCGTCAACCCAAGCCGGCGTCAATTTTTGGCGCGAACGGCTCGCGGAGCAGCCTGGGCCGGGGCAATCGCCGCCGGAGGCTGGGGGTTGTTCAATACATTGCTGCCGCCGAAGATTGTCAGATATGACCTGACTTTTCCGAATCTACCCAAGGAACTTATCGGGTTGACGGTCGCCCACCTGTCCGACTTGCATGTGGGCGGATGGACGACTTCCGATGAAATCGCCCAGGCTCTGGATCTGACCCGCGCTCTCAAGCCCGACCTGGTGGTCATAACCGGTGATTTGATCGACCGTAACCCGAATTTCAGCCAGGCCCTGGTGCGTCACCTGCCCTTGTTGGCCGGGGTGCCCTTGGGGGTTTTTGCCATTATCGGCAACCATGATATATACACCGGAGCGAGTATGATCACGGCCGCGCTGAATAATCACGGTTTGGTCATGCTTCGCGACAAAAGCCGCTCGTTTCAAGCCGATGGTTTACCGTTGGCTCTCGTGGGTATGGATGATTCCGGCTCGCCCTGGACCGGGGCCGGCGGTCAATTGGGGGTTTCCCATGTCGCGGCCGGTTTACCGGAGCGTTTTTTCACCATCCTTTTGACTCATCGGCCGACTAATTTCCCGGAAGCCAGGGCGGCGGGGATTCCCTTGACCCTATGCGGACACACCCATGGCGGTCAGTTCGGCATTCCCGGTGGAC
>JADFXS010000059.1:0-4553 GCA_015233515.1 Deltaproteobacteria bacterium
GAGTTTTTTTGAGGAAATCCATAAATACGACAATTTTGATTTTTCAGATTTTTTTTCATCCATTACGGACTCTGATCTCAGGCACATCATTCATAAGTCTCGCCTGACCGTAGTGGACTATTTATCGCTGTTGTCCCCGCGGGCCGAAAAATATCTGGAAGATATGGCGCAAAAAGCACGTCGTTTGACTCTCCAGCATTTCGGCCGATCCATGGTCTTATATACGCCCATGTATCTGGCCAACTACTGCGTGAACAAGTGCGTATATTGCGGCTTTAACCATGGAAATATTTTCGCGCGAAAGAAGCTGACCCTGGATGAGGTGGCCAGGGAAGCCGGAATTGTCGCCAAAACCGGGCTGAAGCATATCTTGATATTGACCGGTGAGGATCGCAAGAAAACACCGGTTTCCTATATCGCGGATTGTACGGAAGTTTTAAAACGCTTTTTCACCTGTATCGGTATTGAAGTCTATCCCTTGCACGAGGACGAATACCGTCGGCTTATCGAGGCCGGGGTCGATGGATTGACCATTTATCAGGAAGTCTATAATCGGGATGTGTACGCTGAAGTCCACCCCGGCGGGCCGAAGAGCAATTACCGCAACCGTGTGGAAGCTCCGGAGCGGGCTTGTCGCGCCGGAATCAGGGCGGTTAACGTCGGGGCGCTTCTAGGGCTCCACGACTGGCGTTCGGAAGCATTTTTCACCGGAATACACGCCGATTATCTCCAACGCAACTTTCCGGACGTGGAAGTCAGCCTTTCACCCCCCCGCATGCGTCCCCAGCTGGGCGGATTTCAACCCGAGTTAAGGTCAGCGATAAAAATCTGGTCCAATATATCCTGGCTTACAGATTGTTTATGCCTCGAGGCGGCATGACTGTTTCCACCCGAGAAAGCGCGGAACTGCGCGATCATTTAGTCCGGCTCGGGGTGACAAAAATGTCCGCGGGATCCTGTACCGCGGTTGGGGGACGAAGTCGGAACGATGAAGTCGGACAGTTCGAGATTTCCGATGAGCGTGATGTGTTGGCGGTAGCTTCCATGTTGTATTCGATGGGGTATCAGCCGGTCTATAAGGACTGGCAAGTCTTATAGAGATAGAGATCATGAATGAATTTGAAAAAGGGCTTTTGAAATACCTGAGTTTGGAACAATTAGCCCGTATACAAAACGCGAAGATCGGCATCGCCGGCGCCGGCGGTTTGGGATCTAATTGCAGCCAAATGCTTGTTCGTTCCGGTTTCAAAAAAATCAAGATCATCGACTTCGATGTTGTTGACTATAGTAATCTAAACCGCCAATTTTATTTCAATAATCAGGTCGGTCGTTACAAGGTGGAAGTGTTGCGGGAAAATCTATTAGGGATCAATCCTGATGCGCGGATAGAAAATTTAATCATCACCTTGAATGAAACGAATGCGCCGAATTTGTTCAAAGATTGTGATGTGGTGGTCGAAGCTTTCGACCGGATCGAGTGCAAAAAGCTCATCATCGAAACCTACATGTCATCCGATAAATTTTTAATCGCCGCTTCCGGTCTAGCCGGGTGGGGCGACAGCAATCGCATTCACGCACACAAGATCAAGGACAATTTTTACGTGGTAGGTGATCTGGTTACCGGCATCGGACCGGATAGTCCACCCATGGCGCCGTGCGTGCAAATCGCGGCCGGCAAGCAGGCCGATCTGGTCCTGAGTTTTGTATTGGGTTCCCTTAAGGAGGCATGATGCGTTATTTAACGATAGACAAACTGAAATCAGCGGATATTTATGGACTAACCGCCGAGGAGTATTCCTTGGGACGAAGCAATATTGAAATAGTAAAGCTCATGATCGAAGCCGGGATCACGGTGATCCAATACCGTGAGAAAGAAAAATATATCCGTCAAGTGTATCATGAGTGTCTGGCTATCAGGGAGCTGACCCGCCGGGCTGATGTGCTTTTCATCGTCAACGATTATGTCGATGTGGCCATGCTGGTGGAAGCCGACGGCATCCATGTAGGCCAGGATGATCTGCCCGTGGAAAAGGTCAGGGCGCTGGTCGGCGATAGCATGATTATTGGGCTTTCCACGCCTTCCCCTGCCCAAGCTCAGGCTGCCATCCAATCCGGAGTAGTCGATTATATCGGGGTTGGTCCGATATTCGGCACGAATCTAAAAAAAGACGTCTGCGCTCCCGTGGGTCTCGAATATCTGGATTATGCCGTCCGACACGTGCCCATACCATTCGTGGCCATTGGCGGCATCAAGGAGCATAATATCGCTCAGGTGTCCAGCCGGGGCGCCCGGACCATCGCCCTGGTCACGGAAATCGTGGGCGCGTCGGATATTCCCGGGAAAGTGAAGTCTGTTCGGGCGGCGATGCACTGACTGCGTTTTGGTTTTGCTCGGTTCATTTGTCTTGGTGACGATCCGAGCAAAACTGAAATAGATTTATTTCAAACGCAGTTACTTAGTCGTCATGGTTTTAAAATGAATCCAGCCATGGATCGCTGATTATATCCGGTTCTTTTTCCTCGGTCCCACCCCCGCCGAGCACCTTGTAGAGCGTCACGAGGTTAGTGTATCCGGCGAGGCGGACACTGATCAGATTCTGCTGGGCGCTATAAAGGGAACGTTGCGAATCCAGAACGTTCAGGTAGTTGTTCACTCCATTTTTATACCGGGCTTCGGATAAACGATAAGTATCCGCAGTGGCATCAGTCAGAGATTGCTGGGCTTTTCGTTGGTCGTCGATTGTGCCTCGCTGAGCCAGGGCATCGGTGACTTCCCGGAAAGCCTTCTGGACGGCTTTCTCATATTGAGCTAAATATATTTCCCGGTCCACCTTGGCCGCTTTCAGGTTGGCTGAGTTCATCCCGCCATCGAATATCGGTAAAACAATTTGTGGGGCAAAGCTCCAGGAACTCGAACCTGATTTAAATAGATCGTTCAAATTGTTGCTGATACTAGCCCCGGAGTTACCCACGGAGGCGGTCAGGCTGATGCGTGGGAAAAAGGCGGCTCTGGCCGCGCCGATATTGGCATTGGCCGCCTTGAGCAGGTTTTCGGCCTGCAATATGTCCGGGCGACGTCGCAAAACTTCCGACGGCAACCCTGGCGGGATATCCTTCAGCGCGGGAATCGTTCCCAGCCCGGTGGCGGGCATCAGGTCGGGAGGTATTGATGAACCTACCACTAACTGCAAGGCGTTTTCATCCTGAGCTACCTGGCTGGTGTATTTGGCAATATCCACTCGCGCTGAATCCACGCTGGTTTGAGCTTGCCGGAGGTCAAGGGCGGAGGCGGTTCCATATTCAAAGCGGCTTTTAATTAATTTGTATGAAGCTTGCTGGCTATCGAGGGTGTCCTGGGCCAGTTTCAGCCGTTCCCGGTCCGCGGCCAAAGTCAGGTAGTCAACGGCCACTTCCGCGATAAGACTGATCTGGCTGCTGCGGCGCGCCTCCTCCGTAGCGAAAAACTGCTCCAGTGCTTGATCTTTCAGACTTTGCACTCGACCGAAAAAATCCAGTTCATAGGAACTGAATCCCAACCCGACGTTGTAGGATTTGAGGTTGACGGCCTCTCCGGAAGAGGAAATGCTGGCGGGCTGCCGTTCCGCGTCCCCGCTGGCGGAGGCGTTTATCGACGGAAACAGATTGGCGCGCTTGATCTGATATAGCGCCCGGGATTTTTCAATATTGAGTATGGCCACTCGCAAATCCCGATTGTTGACCAAAGCCAGTTCAATCAGCTTTTGCAGCCGTTCATCGACAAAGAAATTGCGCCAGGGAATATCCGCGGCCCTTGGTCCGTTTGAGGTGTACGTAATCGCTTTATATGCAGACCCAGTGGGCCAGGCGCTGGGAACAGGCTCCTCCGGGCGTGTGTAGGTCGGGGCCATCGTGCATCCGCCCAGAAGTATTGCGGCGGAGACGATCGTTAAAAAGACGCGAAACATGTTATTGACCCTCCTGGGTGGCGGCTAAACCGGGATGAACTTCAGTCTGAGGCTTGGTTTTGGGGCTTTTTCTCAATCGCCTCACCAGGACAAAAAACAGCGGGATAAGAAAAATGCCTAATACCGTGGCCGAAAACATACCGCCCATCACGCCGGTGCCGATGGCGTTCTGACTGCCGGATCCCGCGCCTCGACTTATGGCCAAGGGGAGCACTCCAAACATGAAAGCCAAGGAAGTCATCAAGATCGGCCTCAGACGCATCCGAACCGCGGTCAGGGTCGCTTCGATCAGTTCGTGGCCCTGGTCATTCAATTCCTTGGCGAATTCCACGATCAAAATGGCGTTCTTGGCCGACAAACCAACCGTGGTGAGCAGGCCGACCTGGAAATAAACGTCGTTGGATAATCCGCGCAAAGTGGCCGCTCCAACTACGCCGATGATCCCTAAAGGGACAACCATCATTACGGAGAACGGAATGGCCCAGCTTTCGTAAAGAGCGGCCAGGCATAGAAAGATTACTATCAGAGAAACAGCATACAACGCCGGCGCCTGGGAGCCGGACAGCCTTTCTTGGAGAGACATTCCCGTCCATTCGAATCCGATGCCTT
>JADFXS010000059.1:4669-5229 GCA_015233515.1 Deltaproteobacteria bacterium
CAGCGGGCGGTGGCAAAAGAGGTGAAGGGAACCATGGTGCCCGCGTTGTTGCGGACATACCATTTCCCTATATCCTCGGGAAGCATCCGATAAGGGGTATCCGCCTGGAGATATACCTTTTTGGTACGTCCCCGGTCGATGAAGTCGTTGATATATCGGCTGCCCCAGGCGATGGACACGGTGTTGTTGATGCTCGCCAGGGCAACTCCCAGGGCGCCGGCTTTTTCCTGGTCGATATCAAGCTGAAATTGCGGGGTGTCTTCCAGACCGTTCGGCCGCACGGCCATTAAATTCGGATGTTTGGCGGCCATACCGAGCAGCTGGTTGCGGGCCTCCAATAGTTTTTCGTGACCTAGTCCGGCGCGGTCCTGCAATTCAAAGTCAAAACCAAGATTGCGGCCGAGTTCTATAACCGCCGGCGGCGGAAAAGCATAAACAAGAGCGTCTCTAATCCGGGAAAAATGTCTCATGGCTTTCCCGGCCACGGCGTCGGCTCGTAGGTCCGGGCGATTTCGCACACTCCAATCCTTGAGTTTGACAAAGGCCAGGCCGGTGTTTTG
>JADFXS010000059.1:5417-12471 GCA_015233515.1 Deltaproteobacteria bacterium
CGACGCCGCCGACGATTATTAAATATATGAACATGTATCGGCCCCAGTGACCCAGGATGCGGCCGACCATCGACTGGTAGCCACGGTTGCCGCGGTCAAACGTTCGGTTGAACCATCCGAAAAAACCTCGTTTGGTCAGGTTATGGCCCTTGATCACCGGCTTGAGCATGGTGGCGCACATGGCCGGCGTCAGGATCAGAGCCACGATCACCGACAAGATCATGGCCGAAACGATGGTGACGGAGAACTGGCGGTAGATGACACCGGTGGAACCGCCAAAAAACGCCATGGGCACGAAAACGGCCGATAGCACCATGGCGATGCCGACCAGGGCTCCGGTAATCTGGTTCATGGATTTACGGGTCGCTTCCACGGGAGAAAGGCCTTCCTCGGCCATCACCCGTTCGATGTTTTCCACCACGACGATGGCATCGTCGACCAGAAGACCGATAGCCAGGACCATGGCAAACATGGTCAGGGTGTTGGCGGAATAACCACAGGCCGCCAGCACTCCGAAGGTGCCGAGCAGAACCACGGGCACCGCGATGGTCGGGATCAGGGTGGCCCGGATATTTTGCAGAAACAAATACATGACAAAAAACACCAGCAGAATGGCTTCGAGGAGAGTTTTAATAACTTCCTCGATGGAAATCTTCACAAATGGCGTGGTGTCGTAAGGATAAACCGCCTTCATGCCATGGGGAAAAAATTTCGCAAACTCTTCAACTTTGTTTTTAAGCAGCCGGGCCGTGTCGACCGCGTTGGCGCCGGTGGCCAGTTTTACGGCCAAAGCAGCGGCCGGTTTGCCGTTATAGCGACCCACGACGTCATAGCTTTCGCTGCCGAGTTCGATCCGGGCGACATCCCGCAAGCGGACTTTTGAACCGTCGCTGTTGGTGCGCAGCAGGATGTTGCCAAACTGTTCCGGAGTTTTTAGCAGAGTCTGGGAGCTCATGCTGGCGTTGAGCTGTTGCCCCGCGACTGAAGGTGTCGCGCCCAATTGGCCGGCGGATACTTGTACGTTCTGTGCTTCAATCGCCGCCTGGTCATCCCCCGGCGTTAAACTGTAGCTATTCAGTTTGTTCGGGTCGAGCCAAATGCGCATGGCATAGGCTGAACCGAAGAGTTGCACTTCACCCACGCCATCCAGCCGGCTGAGGGCATCTTGCATGTTGCTGGCCATGTAATCCGCCAGATCATCCCTGGTCATGCTGCCGTCTTCCGAAACCAAGCCCACTATCTGCAGGAAGCTGGCGGTGGTTTTGTTGACTTGAACGCCTTGTTGTTGAACCTGTTGCGGCAGCAGGGGCGTGGCTAAGGAGAGCTTGTTTTGAACTTGGACTTGCGCGATATTCGGGTCCGTCCCCGCGTCAAAGGTCAGCGTGATCGACACCGCTCCGGTGGAGTCGCTGGTGGAGGACATATAACGTAAGTGGTCCAACCCGTTCATTTTCTGTTCGATAACCTGAGTAACCGTATCCTCCACGGTTTTCGCCGAAGCCCCGTTAAAGGTAGTGTTTATAGCCACGGCCGGAAGAGCGATGGCGGGATACTGGGCTAACGGCAAAGTTTTAATGGCTATGGCTCCGGCCATCATGATGATGATGCCGATGACCCAGGCAAAGATAGGACGGCTGATAAAAAATTGGGACATGGGGCGTCTCCTTAATTCACAGCGCCGGTCGACGCAGCTTGACTGACCGGAACCGTTTTGTCCAGGGACACGACCTTGACCGGTGCGCCGGGCTTGATCTTTTGCAGTCCGTCCACAATCAAGCGATCTCCAGCCTTCAGGCCGTTAGTGACCAGCCACTTGTCCCCGATGGCGCGCGAGATCTCCAGATTTCTCAGCTCCACCTTGTCGGAAGCATCGACGATCATGGCCGAGGGGATGCCGCGATTGTTGCGAGTGACTCCCTGTTGGGGAACCAGAATGGCTCGTTCGTTTACTGCTTCTTCAATGACCGTCCGGACATACATCCCTGGCAGCAGAATTTGTTCCGGATTCGGAAAAACCGCACGGAGGGTGATCGAGCCGGTACTCTGATCGACAGTGACATCGGAAAACTTGAGATTACCTTCCAGCGAATACATAGTGCCGTCTTCCAGTATTAATTTGACTTTAGCTTCGCGGACGCCATCGCTTTTAAACTGACCACTGGCCAGACTTCTCTTCAGACGTAACATTTCCGCGCTTGACTGAGTAACATCGACATAGATGGGATCGAGCTGTTGGACCGTGGATAAAGCCGCATTCTGGCTAGCCGTTACCAGCGCGCCGACAGTGACCGAAGATTTACCTATGCGGCCGGTAATCGGCGAGGTGACCCGCGTATAGGCTAAATTGATGCGGGCCGTCTCTAACGCCGCCTTGCCGGCTTCAACATCCGCGGCGGTTTGCTTGAGCGCTGCTAAAGAATCATCATAATCCTGCTGGCTGACTGCGTTGATTTTTACTAGTTCCTTATATCGGTCCGCTTTGAGCCGGGCAGGGGTGAGGCTGGCCTCGGCCCTGGATAAGGCAGCCTTGGCGCTGGAGTAAGCCGCCTGGTACGAGGCCGGATCGATCTGGTATAGCACCTCGCTGGATTTGACATCCGCCCCTTCGGTGAACAGGCGTTTTTGGATGATGCCGCACACCTGCGGCCGCACCTCGGCAATCAAATAGGCGGATGTTCTTCCGGCCAATTCCGTGGTGAGGGCCACACGTTGCGGTTGAATGACCACCACGCCGACTTCAGCGGGAGGGCTTTGCGGTTGGCTGGTCGAAGCCTGGGGTTTTTCGCAGCCGGTGAATACCAATCCTCCGATTAAAAAAACCACAACGGCCATCAGCCGGATTAGGTAATTATTGTGCATGTTACACCTCTAAAAAACTAAATTTAGCTATCCGCCTGTAATGCTTGGCGATAAATTTTTGCTGCGCCGAAAAGATAATGAATATTCATTCCGTTGTTGGAAATAAAAATAAAAATGATTTGATCAAGTCTTTTCGTCAACGCTTGATGCTGTCCCAACAGGCCTCGACGATCGATTTGATCAATTGGTCGTCCAGTTTCAAGAATCCCAAAATATGATCCCGGGCTACGGCGATCAAAGGACCCATTGATAAAGAAAATATCGATATTACAGGGAGATCTTTAATGATTTTTTGAGCAATCCCCCGTTCAAACAAGGTTTTGACAAAATCAGTATCAGTTTGTTCCAGAACCTTATCCCTACGGTGGGCTGATCCGTAAGGTGAGTTATGGAATTGCTCAAAATAGCGAAAGTGAAGAGGGAAGGCAAGGAAGTAATTGAGAGCCCTGGTGGCGATATGCAGGAAACTTTCCCGAATGGATAATTGCTCGGAATAGTCCTCCATGACAAATTCCCTGATTTTTTCCTCAAGCTGGTTATATGTCTCAAGAATAAGAATATCCTTGCTTTCAAAATAGCGATAGATGGTTCCGGCGCCGACGCTGGCCCGGGCTGCGATCATGGCCATGGGTGCGCCATGAAAGCCGTGCTCGGCGATGAGGTCCATGGCGGCTCGAAAGATTTCTTCGCGTTTAGATAGTTTTGTCATCTTCTAGTCGTTCCAATTCGGAATGAATATTCATTCAATGGTATATCTCCAGGCGCCATGTCAAGTTTATTTTTTTAGATAGGCGTTATATCGATAATATGGCAATATTATTAAAATAATATGTGAGAGCCGGGGGACCGTCAACAATGAGAGCGAAACTGGCCGAACAAGCTGCACGGGATGCTAAAGCCAGATCGAATTTTGGTCTTTAGTTTTTGTCAAATAGAGAGAAGTCAAATGCCCTACGAAATACCCGAAGTCGGCAAGCCGTTTCCGCTTTCATTACCCCGCGAAGGCCTACGGATTGTCTTGGACAGAGCCAGTTTTGAAATGATCGGCGCCTTCTCCAACCTCACGCCTGACGAAGTGAAGGCCTAGCGTAAAGGGCAGATTCGATACGGAGTCTATGTCAACCAAGCTATCCCTTTTTTCTGCGCCAGCATCCAGGGATTTGCCGATTTCCAATGCGCGCTGAATATCGTCGCGGAGTCCCAGGCCAAACGAACCGGATTCCTGGCCGGCGACCCCAGAGCGAATATGGTTCAACTTATCCTGTGTGATTATCCAACCTCGATAATTCGCGTAATGCGACGCCTCGATCTCTCTCCTGATGTAATCCTAGAAATCAAAGCCGCTTGCGATGAGCAAATCCGGCGATATCCCACTGCCGCCCAGGTGGACGGGATAATTTGGGAAATTGAGGATTTCGTCTCGCCGGAGCAAATGATGGACGGGGCGGAAATCGAAAGCTTTGATAGTTAATTTTTACGTGATATTTTGAGATTGCTCTGCTATTATAAATAAGCAAAAATTAAAAAAGGGAAATGGTGCTAGGCGGTGGAACTCAGTGAAGGTCGAATAGTTTGTGGTAGCCATAAAAGTCGGGTAGGGTCTTTTTTTTTAATGTTTTTACTAACTTTATTGCTTTTTAACACGCAGGCCTTCTGCACCGAGGGGCTTACCGGTTTATTTTCAGGTGATGCTGAAAACTCCACTTCTGACTTCATACAAAAAGATTCATTTAATCAAGATGATTTGATTTCTAATCCTGATGCGATAATAAGCGGGTATACTTTCAACGCGACAAGCGGTAATTTTAGTCAATCAAAATGGTGGCCAGGGTTTTCAGTCGGGACGACCGCGTCTCTTAAACGAATAGGTGACGGACAAGTATTTGCTGTAACTGCCACTGGAAATCTTACTGTATATGCTGTGACATGCCTAGTATATAAATTCAGCTATGGGTCATTTTCAGGTTCGCGTTATATTGCCTTGGATAATCAAGGCAATACTCATTTTTTTGGTGCTCTTGGTTATACAGGTGTATCAAAAGATAGTGATATTCCATCAATTATCGTACCGGCAAATCCCACGGTTGGTGAAACACACTTGGTTCCCTGGTGTAATAATACCTACACGGTAATTTCTACAAACGATACTTTTTATAGTTTTACTGGGTGTTTAAAAATTTCCGAGATGTCATCCGCCGGGGTTATTCTTAGCTATACTTGGTATAACACCACCTACGGAGTGGTCGGAATACAACTTTCTCAAGATATTTATGTCCGTCAAATTAGCGGTGGCAGTACTCCATCGGTCTCTTCAGTTTCGCCGAGTAATAACGCTTCAAACGTATCAGTAAACACATCTGTTTCCGCCACCTTTAGTACGACCATGAATGACCTCAATACTAGCACTTTTACTTTAAGCAGTTCTAGTTCTCAAGTCAGCGGGACAGTGTCCATGAGTTCAGATAAAAAAACGGCGACCTTTACTCCATCAAGCGCATTATCAGGAAACACTCAATACACGGCTACCATCACAACCGGAGCCAGTGATACTAACGGCAATTTCTTGACCTCTAATTATTCTTGGATTTTTTCGACCGGCGGCGGCAGCGGCGGCAGTGGTGGCAGCGGCGGCGGCGGCGGTGGCGGCTGTTTCATTAACTCTGCCCAACCATAACAAACCATAAAGCGATGCTGGGCCGGCATAGATGTTGGTCCAGCGCTAACACCGATGCCTTGACGAAATCGCTATGAAAGTAGTTTCTTCTGGTCGAACATTTTTAATACTTCAAATTCCATTGGCTAACCATCAGGTTCAGCGATATCGCTACGGCTTTGCCTGATACATGTCCGATACGGGGATCAGGCTAAAATTTAACTTCGGTAAACCGAGTTAATTGTCTTTGAGCGTGTTTATCTGGTCGGTGCAATGTCATTTTTTTAATTTTGCCTACTGTTCCATGCCTTGACTTGCATCCTGATGCTTCCCGGCAATTAAAAAGGACTTGAGGCTTTTGGCCTAAGTCCTTTATTGTTTTTGTGCTCTGATTGGGGATTGAATTTACAATCTAACGATGATCACGAATCTTCAGGTTTTATATCGCAGCGCAGGCAACGACAAGCTTCACCCATGGCCACCTGGGGAGAAAATCCCAGTTCCACTTCCACGAACTGCTTCATCCGGACCTCGGGTTCTAATTCGGGCATGACCGCTTGCGGCGGCTCTTTCAGTTCCTCGTCCGTGATCAAGGGCACTAGGGTTTCAACCGATAATGGCGGCACATACGGCGGTTCCCCGTTAATCACCCTAATAGCCATGTCGATTTCCCTAGCCGCGTTTCGACCAGCGGCAATGGCCCAAATTACGGTACTCGGCCCGGTGACCGTGTCGCCGCCGGCGAAAACCATGGCTTCGCCGGTTAGGGTCTTGGTGCCGGGTCGAAGCTGAATAAGCCCGCCTTTGCTGACTTTTATGCCAAGACCGTTATCTGTCGGGAAAGGCAGCACCGGTTGCTGGCTGACAGCGGCGATGACTTGATCAGCTTCCAAGATAAACTCCGCGCCCGGAACAGGGACAGGGCGACGGCGGCCGCTTCGGTCGAATTCTCCCAAAGTCATTCGCTGGCAGACTATCTGACGCACTTGACCTTCATCACCCGTAAAACGGACCGGTGCAGCCAAATATTGGATTTTAATGCCTTCTTCTTCAGCGGCGTGAATTTCTTCTTCTTGGGCCGGCATGTCTTCCCTGAGACGACGGTAAATAATGGTCACTTGTTTGGCGCCTAGACGCAATGCGGATCGGGCCGCGTCAATGGCTGAATTTCCGCCGCCGATCACGGCGACATTGCGGCCTACCGGCGGCGCATCGGCTAAGTTGACCTGCCGTAGAAATTCCACCGCTCCAATCACACCCTGGAGGTCTTCGCCGTCCACTCCTAATTTGAGGCTGCGATGGGCTCCGATGGCTAGATAAACCGCGTTATACGTGCGGCGTAATTCCTCCCAGGAAATATCCCGGCCGACTCGAGTCTGGCAGTGCAATTCAACTCCTAGGGCCAGGATAGCGTCAATTTCCGCCTTGATAATGTCCCGGGGGAGGCGATAAGCGGGAATGCCGTAACGGAGCATACCACCGGGTTCGGGCATTTCCTCGAACACGGTCACCTGGTAACCCCTCCACGCCAGTTCCCGGGCC
>JADFXS010000639.1 GCA_015233515.1 Deltaproteobacteria bacterium
GGCTGTATGCCCTGAAATTCATCCGCGCCTTCCACCAATATGGTCCCGGCCGGAGGGATTCTGCCGCCTTTTTTGGTCACCACGCCCACTTCGCCGCCATGGATGACGGTGGCCGGCACCTGTTCCACTTTCACCGCCCACGGGTTTAAATAATATATACCCGGTTGCAAAATTTCCTTTTGAATTCCCCGAAAATTGTCTTCCTTGGACACCAAAACCGTTCCGGCCGGAGGATCCTGGCCGATTCTCTTGATTACCAAACCGATTTTGCTTTCCGGTATGATGACCGCCGGTTCGGTTTTCACTTCCAGGTAATACGGATTGATGGGATATAGTCCGGGCCGCAGGATTTCCAAACGCGGCCCTCTTTGCCCCATGTGGAAACGCCCGTCCTTGTCGATGTAATCATCACCGGCCAGAATCTGGCCCGGCTTCATGGGTTCGCCATCCATGGCCTTGACCGTTCCGATCTGATTGGCGTCGATCTTGGTCATATCCTTAATTTCTATACGATAATTCCAGAGAGGCTCCAGAGCCCAGAAAAAATACATCCCCGGAAGCAAAGGTTCCCGCCATCGGCCTTTTTCTCCTTTTTCCACAATGACCCGACCGGGGGTGGAAGGAGTGTCGCCGAATTTGGCGAAAATTATCCCGACCTTACCCGGTCCGACCGTATACAGGCCGAACCATAGATACACGATGATAAAAAGGATCACCCCCATTACTATCCAGAACGTCGGTTTCCGGCCCCGAAAACGGTTGAGCAGGTTGTCGGTGTCGATACGAGGCTGGTAGTCTCTGCTGAATTTGGTCTTGAGCGGAGGGGGAGTGGGGGGCATTTCGCCATTTTCAATCGAGTCTTTGGGCATTTCATTCTCCTTCATGGCCGGGTTAGGTTCGTTATGGGTCTCTAAATCTGATTGTTACAGAAGTAATGGCACGATCGGGATTTTTGGCCCGGGTCGCGGAGGACGATATTTTGAAGCCTGAGGAATAACTACATATTTTGAAGACTTCAAAATTGAACCCGCCAGAGGCGGACTAGCACGATAAAAAACCGTCTCCCTAACCTAAATCCGCCATCAAATCGCGGATAGGGCGCGCAAGTTGTGAATTAGGGCCAAGGATAGTTTTGCAATCACCTCTAGGTTAATGGTAGTCTAAATATCGTCCAGGTTCAATAACCAGGGATGAAAATTGCTTGACGACCCGGAGAAATAGAGAAGTATTATATCTCGTTATGTTGGACAAACAGGAAATGTTCCGGTGAAAATGATTATCCGCTTATAACTATCATCATTTGGATACCATTCTCATTTTTTTCTTGACGAATCCAACGTTCGCGGCTATTTTAAGAGTTTATGTTATTGGAGGTCTTGAGTCATGTATGCCGTAATCAAGACCGGGGGTAAACAGTACCGTGTCGCTCCCGGCCAAACAGTCAGAGTCGAGAAGCTCGATGGCAATATCGGCGACGAAATCACCATCAAGGACGTCCTTTTGGTGGCTGATGGCGAGCAGGTCAAGGTTGGTCAGCCTCTTTTGGCCGAAGCGGAAATCACCGTAAAGATCGTCGAACAGCATAAAGAACGTAAAATCCTGGTTTTTAAAAAGAAGCGCCGTAAAGGCTTTACCAAGGCCAAAGGTCATCGGCAGTATTATACGGCTATTCGGGTCCAGGAGATCAAGGCATAAGGAGCAATGAACCATGGCGCATAAAAATGCAGGCGGCAGCAGCCGTAATGGAAGGGATTCCGCGGGGCCGCATTTCGGCGTCAAGCGTTACGGTGGTGAGGTCGTAAAAGCCGGCAACATCCTGGTTCGCCAGGTGGGCACCCAGTTTCATCCCGGTCGAAACGTGGGAGTGGGCCGTGACTATACTCTTTTTTCCTTGATCGACGGAGTGGTCACCTTCGAACGCTTGGGCAAGGATCGAAAAAGGATCAGCGTCTATCCCCAGGCTTTAGTATAAACAATTATCAGGCCCTAAGAGTTAGTCCGAAGCGGAAGTCCATACCCAGCCTCCCGGTTGGTAAGGAAGTCCGCTCCGTTCTTCTCGAATGCGCGCCAGACCAATTTACTCCGACCGCAGCCCCTGACCAAGGCCTGCTCAGTCGTATACAGGTTTTTCCGGGACCATGAAATTTGTTGACCAGGCCACGATTGAAGTCCGGTCCGGGAAAGGCGGCGCGGGATGCGTCAGT
>JADFXS010000640.1 GCA_015233515.1 Deltaproteobacteria bacterium
GCCTCATACCATCCAATCACTGACCGAACATTCCCGGATCGTGGCCGCGTTGTACAACAACGGCGTCATGATGCATCAAACCAAGGGGCATGGGATGAAAGCCCTGATCGGCGCCGCCAAATTACTGGAACGGCGGAGCGTGGTCGTGGTCTGCCCGGACAAAAATTCCTTGAGCGCCGTAAACAGGAGCATTGAGGAACGGCTGGTTGACAAGGCCTTTTTGGTGGGGCGAACCGACCGGATCAAGGAATCGTGCGCCCAGGAACTGTTGTTTCCCAAAAACTACGAATTTATCGATGTGGCGGCCGCCGATGACGCTGTCGAACCGGAGGCGGCTCGTGCCGGCGTGGCCCTGATTCGCGCCGGTCACAGCGCAATGTTGATGAAGGGGAGCATCAATACGGTCCCTTTTATCAAGGCGGTCTTGAACAAGGAAACCGGCATCGCCCTTGGACGTCGCCTGTCTTTCGTTTGCGTGTTCGAGATTCCCGGAGTGGATCGTTTGATTTTTCTGACTGACCCGGGCATTAATCTGGAATTGTTTGTTCATGAAAATATCGAATCCGGAGTGGATATTATTTTGAATGCCATTGACGTGGCGCGCGGCTTGGGGGTGAAGAGGCCCAAGGTCGCTCTGCTCGAGGCCAACGAATTTCCTTCCTCCAGCCTTCCCGCCACGGTCCTGGAAAAGAAACTCTCCGAAAGAACGTGGGAAAATGCGGATGTTTATGGACCTCTTTCTTACGATTTGGCGCTGTATCCATCCGCGGCTGAGAAGAAAGGAATGAGGAACAATCCCGTAGCCGGAAAGGCTGATATTCTCGTCGTTCCAAATATTTCCGGCGGAAATTTCCTCTACAAGACCTGGGCGTTCACCATGGGGGCCGAGTTGGCCAACGTGGTGGTTGGGGCCAAGGCGCCCATCATCCTGACTTCCCGGAGCGACAGCGAGATCACGAAATTCCTGACCATGTGCACCAGTGTTCTTTACAGCCATTTTTTACAACAAAAAGCGGCCAGGACCTGATTCCGGACCGCCGCTTCCTTGTAAAGAACATTCCTGTTCTTCATCTCGAAACCGCCGGCCAAATCCAATAACGGCTTATGACCACCCCCCTAAGGATTTTTTCGCCCTCGATCCTTTCAGCCCGGCGACGTAGCCGCTCTTAAGGCCATGGCCGATTTTTGGAGTATAGTGGACATTATAACCGCCACGCCAACCCTGCCTCCCGAAAGATCGACGTCGGGACCACCAGCCTCTGCGCGGCCGGCAGGGATTTTTCGCTTCGAAATGATCGTATACGGACGTTTCTTGTCGCCATAACCCCGCGGTTGGTCGGGTAGGGCAATTCTAAGTCAAGTCGGGACTATGCCGGTGTTTGCGGTAGAGCCGACGGAATTGGTGATAGGATAGGCCCAGGCGGTCGGCGGCCTGGCGCTGGTTATATTGGGTTTCCAATAAAGCCGTTTTGATCAGCCTGATTTCCAGATCGATGACCTGTTCGGGTAGGGGTTTGGTTAAATCCGCCGGATCATTTAGCGGCTGATGATTCGGCCGGCCGGTGGATGATGTCGATTTTAAAGGCTTTTCATCTCTTTTCGCCGCGGGGAAGGGGTCGAAAACAATCCGAGTGATGAGCTCTTTGGAGCTACGGTATACGGCCCGTTCAACCACGTTTTTCAATTCTCTGACATTACCCGGCCAGGGGTAAGCTTCCAAGGCGGCCACGGCTTCATCGCTGAACATGGGCGTTTCAAGCCAACCCAATTCCATGGCCATACGGGCGGCAAAATAATCCGTCAGCAAGCGGACGTCGCCGATCCGCGTCCGCAAGGGCGGCACATGCAAAACTTCGAAAGATAAACGGTCCAGCAGGTCCATCTGAAACGCGCCGTCCGCGGCCAAGGCCGGCAGGTCGGCATTGGTGGCGCCGAGAATGCGGACGTTGACCCGGGTCGGCGCGGAGCTGCCTACTCGTTCAAAGGTTTGATACTCCACGACCCGCAAAATTTTGGTTTGGACTTCCAAGGGAATGCGACCGATTTCATCCAGAAACAGGATGCCGTTGTCCGCGGCTTCAAATCGTCCGATTCGACGGCGGGCGGCCCCGGTAAAGGCTCCGGCTTCATAGCCGAATAGTTCGGATTCGAGAAGACTGGGCGGGAGAGCGGCGCAGTTAAGGGCGACAAAGGGTTCC
>JADFXS010000641.1 GCA_015233515.1 Deltaproteobacteria bacterium
CCCAAAATGGAGGGCACCTCAAACGTTTCCGTCACCGTGCGTCGCAGCAAAGTGTCTTCAGGCTCTTGCGTAACCGCCCAAAGCCTTTGGGCCATTTTGAGAGCTCTGAGTCCTTTGATACTACGGACATTATAAAACATCAATACTTCCCGAAGACATTCCGGGGTCCCATAAACTTCCGCCAGGGACTCCATTTCTTTGGTCGCCCCTTCAGGATCAAGCCAAATTTTTTCTCTAGCCGCCCGGATCAAATTTTCAATTCTGGGCATGATCATATCTTTGGGGACAATGTGAGAAAACAGTCTTAGGTAATCTTGGAGCAGAATTGAATCGTCAGGACTGTGCTCTGTACCTACGCGCAACGACTCTCGAAGTTGCAGGACCGGTTCGGAATGGAGTACGAATATCTCGTCAAGAGCCAGGGTATCCTTCAGGTTATCGGCCGTCTCCTCCAGAAAGGCCCTAACTCCTCCCAGAAGCTTGTTCTCTAGCTCGTAGTCGCCCAACTCCGGTAACCGGCCCAACGCAGCGAAGACCTTGACCTTTTGATCCCCAATTTGCCGTATAGACCGCTTCAAGCTGCGCAAAACAGCCCGGGCCCCGTCAAAGTTTTCGCGGTTATTGAGCAGCAGGTAGATAATAGTGTCCGGTAGAATGGTGGTGGCCACGCCACCCATTTCGGTGACCCCGGTGCGGGAGTCGATCAGCAAGAAATCCGGGTTTATTTCGTCTTCTATGCGATACTTCAGATCAAGGAAGAGCTCGACTCCCTGAGACTCCGAGGCATAAAAAAGCTCGTGCCAGTTTAACCGACTAAGCTTCTGCCAGTAATCAACTGACGGGGCCTTACCGGCCGGAATGAGGAAGATAGGTGGTCTATCTTTGCCGAGCGCAAACACTTCGGTTACATAATCATTTATCGAAGCAGGTCTTTCCCCTTCGATGACAAACGAAAAAAGATAATCGACGACCCCGCGCTCTACGGTTACAGGCGCGCCATCCGCGGCCGGACTAAACTTGTAGTGCAATCCCGGCGCTTCCAAATCGAAATCCATCACCGCCACTCTAAAACCGAGCCGGGTCAGGTAGATCGCTGCGTTGGCCACGGCTATGGATCTGCCCGTGCCGCCCTTATAGGAAAAGAAGGTAATCGTCTGCATGGGGTCCTCTTAGGCGGCCAGTATTGATTGTTGTTTTCTGATACGTTTCCCAATATCCCGGGCTCTAAGTAAACCGCCATGTTTTGTCAGGTTCGGAAATCTACTTTCATTTGCCATGGATTGCAGCGCCTTAACCGGATCACTTTTTCTGGCCTCGCTTAGGGCTTGCATCAGGTGTGTTACCCGTAATCGTCGCGGCTTTGAAGAAAGGTCGGGATTATTGGATTTAATCATGGCCATAAGAACGGACTCGGCGTGATCAAAACGTCGCGCTGGGATAAGCTCGCTTTCTATCCGATCAAGGTACTGGTCGAGAATTTCCGGCGGAGCCAGATCAATGATATCTTGACTCACATCTACCTTGGAAAGATCCACGCCGCGGGCTTTATGGGCCTCCGCTACCTGGGCATTAAGAAATTGAATCAACGTTTCCCAATCGGAAAACATTTTTTCCGTTGAAAAAAAGCCGAAACGGAGGACCGCCTTATCCAGCATAGTCTCATTAATCTTAATGATATGTCGTTTCTCGAAAGGGGGACGCGCCAAAAGGAGGTCAGAGTCGATCTTGACTATCGCACTTCCGTCCAGGTCAAAGTAAGCCAGCAACTTCATGTTCATGGCAGCACCTCCAGCGGTATTGATCTCTTGCGGGTCGCTTTTAATATTTGAACAAAATGAAGCATCAGGGCGCTGTCCGCCTCGCTAAGCTGCCTGCCGCGGCGTTCGAAAGCCAGGTTAAACAGTTCGTCCAAATAATGACGATGGGTGTGCGGGCAGACCTTCCTCCGGACGGCATCCACATCAAATTGATGCAACTCATTGAAGCAACACACCAGGCTGTCATCAGGCAAGTAGACCGCGTCATTGAGTGATTCCATAAAACTTCGGTTAAGCACCATGCAGAAATCACCAAAAAGGCTTAGTCCGACTCCTCCAGCATTAAGGGCGCCGTAACGAAATCTGGTACCATCCTCAAAGGCATTGTCGAAAGCTAGTCTTCGATCGTAGTATTTGCCAAGCTTTTCTTCAAGGAT
>JADFXS010000642.1 GCA_015233515.1 Deltaproteobacteria bacterium
GAGCATCGGTCCGAGGTCCTGCAACCCGGAAATAATGCTTATTCCCTTGAACCACTCCACAATGGTCTGGGCTTGCCCCCTTCTGCCATGTTGAGCGCATACTGAAAGGAACAGGGCATTTTCTCTAATAGGATTGACTAAGTTTAGTATACTTCTCCCCTCTTTAAAATCCAATCCAACTTCAATTTTATCGCCTTCACGAACAAAAAGCTTGGCTTCCTTACCACGAGGCGAATAAAACAACCACTCGTTTTTTATTTCTTTAGTATCAGCTTTAAAACCATAACGAAATGGTATTTGCTCAATTAAAAAAACCAACTCGAACATTGAAGGTTTTTTCATTGTTTCTTCGTTAAGCAAAAAAGGAATAACATCTATCTTATCACCGGCTTGCGACTCTTTTGAAGAATTGGCCACCAACCATTTAACCAAGCTTAAAGCTTTGATAAGGTTGCTTTTACCACTGGCATTGGCGCCGTAGATTGCTATACTTTTCAAAAGAGCAATTTTTTTTGTTGTCGATGCGGATTTTATTTCTACTTGAGTAAAATGCTCATCCTTAAGTTTGTCTTCCTTTAATTTTTTTGAAGGAACTAATGACAGTGTTTGAGCGGTTTTATAAGAAAGAAAATTATCTATGGAAAACTCTATCAGCATCAACGTTCTCCTCTAGCAAAGGTCGAAATTCGATCGAATCTTTTGTATGATAAACATATTTTTGTAAAAAATCCACAAATAACGCCATGATAACACCGCTTGACGATCGATGGTCAAATAATTTTTATAGTAAAAATACCTTTAATATCCGCACATTAACTTAAAAACCATCTATTATTCATCTTCTCGTCGCCTCGATTTGATACCTTTACGCCCAATAACTCTTTTGCCCCCGCTTTCTTCCTTGGGCAAGCCAAAGATCCGGTGTTGCCTTTGGCGTTGGGCGTCGGTTCGGGCCACGAAAATAGGTTGGCCGTCGGAAGATTCTCCGGCAAAATACATGGCGGTGGCCAAGGTCCCGGGTGTGGGAATGAAACACTGCACTTGCCGGGGTCGCCAGCTTCGTTCCTTGAGCCAATCGGCCAGGCTTTTCATGTCCGCGTCGGTACAACCGGGAAGAGCGCTCAGTAAATAGGGCACCAAGTACTGCTCTTTGCCGGCTCGCCGAGACTCTTTCTGAAAAAAATCCATAAATTTTTCGAAT
Source organism: Deltaproteobacteria bacterium (assembly GCA_015233515.1). The sequence goes on from JADFXS010000642.1 coordinate 1,202, forward strand.
ACCCGAATTCCGGGTTTGCGCATTAACTTCAAAACCCGGTCGGAAGAATGCTCCGGAGCGACCTTGAGCTGTCCGCCCACGAATTCGGACACCAGGGCCTTAAGGGCCTTCGGGGCGGTTAAGGCCAGATCGTGGCGCAGGCCGCTGGCCACTCGCACATGCTCCACCCCGGGAATGTTTTTCAGCGTCCGCAATAAGCCGACCATGCCATCTTGATCCACCCGAAAATGACGGCAAATCTCGGGAACAAGACAACTGGGGCGTCGGCATCGATCATTTCCCCGAGCGCAAACCGCTCCCCACATATTAGCGGAAGGGCCGCCGACGTCGCTCAGGCTGCCCCTCCATTGAGGAGCGCCGGTCAAGCGATGAACTTCGTCCACTATGGATCGGTCGCTGCGGGAGCTGATCCGCCGGCCCTGGTGCAAGGCCAGGCTGCAGAAAGCACAACCTCCACCGCAGCCTCGATGAGTGGTCACGCTGGCCGCCAGCATTTCCATGGCCGGGATGGTTTCCCGGTAGGTCGGATGCGGAGTCCGGGTAAAAGGCAGATTATAGAGGCGATCCATCTCCTCGGTGGTCAACGGATCCGCCGGCGGGGTCAGAATGACCAGCCGGTCTCCGGTTCGTTGGACGGCCCAGGCTGAACCTTGGTGGACCTGATCTTCCAGTTCCATGGTGGCGGTCAAGAGGGCTCGAGGATCGGCCTGAATCTCCTCATGGGACGGTAGGGTGATTATCCGGCTTTCGACCGGCAAATCGGTTTCTCGACCGGCATAAACGGTTCCCGGAATTCCATTTAAAACGCCGGAGAACGATTTGACCTCGCGAGCGCTTTCTTCAGCGGCTTCGAGGCGTTGAGCGATTTCCAGCAAAGCACGTTCGGCCATGCCGTAAACCAGCAGATCGGCTTTGGCGTCCAGCAGGATGGAGCGGCGCAGGCTATCACTCCAGAAATCGTAGTGCGTCGCTCGGCGCAGAGAGGCTTCG
>JADFXS010000643.1 GCA_015233515.1 Deltaproteobacteria bacterium
CTAACCGGCTCAACGAAAACTGAAAGTGCTGTCAGAGGCAGGATATTTGATTGTTCTTCGCTAACGTTTGTCCCCTAATTTCTTTTTCCCGTTCGATCGATTATACCCGTCCGTTTTAGACCCGTAACGCCAATGCTTTGTCACGACTACATTTTTGGGGCGCTCAAACATTTATGATACAATGGGAGAAAGACAAAATCGACGACCGGCAGAGTTAGCGATATTGTTATAGGAGGCGGAATGGCAATTTCCAAGGCGGTCAGGGCGATGAAGTTTTTTCTTGGTTTGGCGGTGATATTGGTTTTCACACTTTCGGCCAAGGTGATTCCGGCTGAAACCCGAATCACGGAGCAAACGCAATATTACAGCATTCAAGGACTCACCTCAAATGATCTCTATACGGAAATGAGGCAGCACGGTCCGGACGGATTCTCCGCCAACACCAGCTGGAAAATTCGGGATCATTATAAAACTCGAGTCGACGGATCGGGCTGCGCTATTCCCCCTGTAACGGTGAGCGTTAATATAACCTACACCATGCCGGAATGGGTGAATAAATCCCAGGCCTCGCCGGCTTTACAAAAAAGATGGGACCAGTATTTAAATCGCTTGACAGTCCACGAAAATGGTCACCGGGACATCGCCGTAAAAAACGCTCACCTGATCGATCAGAAACTTTTTGGGCTGAAAGCCTCTTCATGCGGCGCGCTTGAGGACCGCTCCAAGAGAATAGCCGATGAAATATTCGACAAGACGAAAAATGAAAATGCCGAATATGACCGGGTAACTCAACATGGCAGGACCCAGAGTGCTTATTTTAAATGATTAGTGATCGAAAAACCAATGGAAGCCTGGATGGAGGTGCGGCGATGAAAAGGACGGCCATGATTATCCTTATAGGCCTGTTAGGGTTAATCTGGAACGCGGCGGATATGCAAGCGGCTCGACCCCAAGGAGTTCAAGACGAGTTCACTCAAAATCAAAACAATGTTACATCTTTGCTGGCCGATATTTCGACCATCAACCTGCTTAATGCCCTGAATTTGACTAAAGACCAGATGAACAAACTCCTGGCCCTGGCTGAAAAGGCCAAAGGCGCCCGGGAACAGACCACGGTCCAATCGGAACCTTTCCAAAAAGCCTTAAAGGAAGCGGAAGAAGCCTTTCAAGCCTTGAGAACCGAAATCCAAAAAGGTTCTCCAGCCAAGGGAGAAATCCCCCAGCGCGCGGTCAAAATCGAGCAACAGCTCAAGGAACTCCGGGACCAGGCCCATCGTCAATTAACCAAAGATTATAAGCAGATCGAGGCTGAACTGAATACGCTCCTGACCCCTGAACAAATCAAGGTCATCAACGACTTCAGCCCTTGCCTGATACCTCCGGTAAATCTGCGGGATCCGGTTCGAGCCGGCCAGGCCGCCTCCAACGAAGGCGCCATTAAAAGCATGCGAAGGATCAGAGAGATACCCGAGGCCAATTGGCCCACTCAGCGGACGAATATCGCCCAGCGTATAGTGGAACAATATAAAAGACATAAATTCCGCCTGACCGAAGAAGAACAGAAGAACGAACAAGAACGAGTCATTGGCATTTTGGATAAAATCCGAAAACTGTCCGGCGTGGATTTCGAAATGCAAAAGGAAAACCTGGCCACGGAGTTGCAACCTGTGGACCGGATGGCCGAATTGAGGCAAGAAATGGAATCCCGCACTCCTCGCGAGAAGCAACCTCGCTTTTCCAAGGCGGGTCGCTTTCTGCTGGAAGAACGGATCATTTCCATCCTCAAGGAGAGGCTTGGTCGTGAAGGAAGTTGAAATTACCGGGCTGGGGGAAGTGAAAACTCGCCGGGAATTTTTGGCTCTTCTAAGACGCTTAGGCTCGGGCATGCTTCTATATCCAGGGATAGCTTCCCTGCTGGGAATTGACCTGGTAGAAGCCGCGCCGATAATTTCCGACCCGTCCCCCAAGGAAGCCCAGTACTGGCGGAGCATCCCCGGATCGAAGGATGTGATTTGCGAACTTTGTCCCCGCCAGGAAGTCTTGAGGCCCGGGCAGACCGGAGTCTGCCGGATTAGACAAAATCTGGACGGACGCTTGGTGACCTCCGCTTACAACCGGCCCTGCGTCTTGAACCTGGACCCATCGAGCGATCATTTACGACGGAAGCCAAGCACTATCGGCTGTAGGCCTT
>JADFXS010000644.1 GCA_015233515.1 Deltaproteobacteria bacterium
GGATGGGCTGGCCCATTGGGAAAAAATGGACCTGTACCGCCAGCTCAGAAACCGTGGCCGTGACCGGCAGCCATGGGTGCTTCACGATGGTCCTCCTTACGCCAACGGTCATATCCACATGGGCACGGCTCTGAATAAAGTCCTCAAGGACATAGTCGTTAAATCCCGGGAAATGCTGGGGTTTGACAGTCCTTATGTTCCAGGCTGGGATTGCCATGGGTTGCCTATCGAACATCAAGTCGATATCCAGCTGGGTTCAAAAAAATCCCAAATCTCCCAAGGAGACATGCGCCGGCTTTGCCGGAAATATGCCGAAAAGTTCATCGACATCCAACGTCGGGAATTCCAAAGGCTTGGCGTTCTGGGCGAATGGGATCATCCGTACCTGACCATGGATTACAGCTTCGAAGCCATCATCGCCAGGGAACTCGGTAAGTTTGCCTTGAGCGGCAGCCTGTTCCGCAGCCTTAAACCCATTTATTGGTGCTCTTCCTGCCGGACAGCCCTGGCCGAAGCCGAAGTGGAATACGATAATCATGTCTCTCCTTCCATTTATGTCAAGTTTCCACTGATCGATCCCCCGGAAAAAATTCATCCCCTTCTGGCGGGAGAAAAAGTCTCTTTCGTCATCTGGACGACCACGCCATGGACCATTCCAGCCAACCTGGCTATCGCCCTTAATCCGGAATTCGAATATGTGGCGGTTAAAGTCAAGAACGAAGTCATGATCCTGGCCAAAGGCCTGCTCGTGGATTGCATGTATAACTTCGGATATAACGATGACTACCAAGTCCTGGCCACCTTGTCGGCCCCCGCATTGGAACGGCTTAGATGCCGTCATCCTTTGTATGACCGGGAGTCCATAATTGTCCTGGCGCCTTATGTTACCTTGGAACAAGGAACCGGCTGCGTCCATACCGCTCCGGGGCATGGCCAGGAAGACTATGAAACCTCCTTGCTTTACGGCCTGCAGCCTTATTCCCCCGTGGACGACTACGGTCGGTTCACGAATGACGTCGGTTTTTTTGCCGGTCAGTTTGTTTTTGACGCCAACCCCAACATCAAGGCCAAGTTGACCGAAGTCGGCGCCCTGATCCTGGCCCGGGACATCTCCCACCAGTATCCCCATTGCTGGCGCTGCAAAAAACCGGTAATTTACCGCTCCACTCCCCAGTGGTTCATATCCATGGAAAAAAATGATCTGCGCCAAAAGGCTTTAAAGGCCATCGACCAAGTGCGTTGGGTCCCGAAATGGGGTCGGGACCGTATTTATCAGATGATTGAAAATCGGCCCGATTGGTGTGTTTCCCGGCAGCGGGCCTGGGGAGTGCCCATTACGGTCTTATATTGTCGGGATTGCCGCAAATGGATTTACACTCCGGCCATCATGGATCATCTCTACCAACTGTTCGTCAAGGAAGGGGCGGATGCCTGGTTCGACCGGCCGGAAAGCGAACTGGTCCCACCGGGAACAGTTTGTCCGCACTGCGGCGGCCGGCAGTTTGAGAAGGAAACAGATATTTTGGACGTCTGGTTCGATTCCGGATGCAGTTACGCCGGCACTCTTGAGCAAAGAGACGGTCTTCCTAACCGGGCCGCCATGTATCTGGAAGGAAGCGATCAACACCGCGGCTGGTTCCACTCGACTTTGCTGGAATCCGTGGGGACCCGGGAACAGCCGCCTTATGACATCGTCCTGACTCACGGTTACGTGGTTGACGGTGACGGATATAAAATGTCCAAATCCCGAGGCAACGTAGTGGCTCCGGAAGACGTGATCAAAAAGTACGGAGCGGACGTGCTCAGGCTATGGGTGGCTTCGGAAAATTATCAGGACGATATTCGCATTTCCAACCAGATTCTGGACATGCTGGCCAAGGCCTATTTCAATATCCGCAACACTTGCCGATTCTGCCTGGGGAACTTGTTCGATTTTTCTCCGGATCGGGACGCGGTTTCGGCCGAGGACCTACAGGCCATCGATCGGCTGACCATGCACAAACTTCAGGGCCTGATCCAAAAGGTGCGGTCTGCTTACGAGGACTTTGAGTTCTACTCCATCTATCATGCCTTGAATAATTTCTGCACCGTGGACCTGTCCGCCTTCTATCACGATGTGCTCAAGGATCGCTTGTATACCAGTGCCGCCGATTCCAAGGCCCGACGAGCGGCGCAAACCACCATGTTT
>JADFXS010000645.1 GCA_015233515.1 Deltaproteobacteria bacterium
ACGGTTCCCGTGCTAAACTTTCTTACCAATCGTCTTTCTGTCGGGTCGGTCCTTATGTTTGACGATTGGCGTTGCTTTAGGAATTTACCCGATTATGGAGAGCAACTAGCTTGTCGCGAATGGTTGGCCCGCAATCCTCAGATTGAACTTTGTGACTTCATTACTGTCGGCTCTCATGGCGTGGCCTTTACAGTGAAGTCCTGCTGATCCATTCAAGAAATTGGGTTTTTAACCATCAACATGAGATCTAAATTATAAAATGTGCGGAATAGCTGGATTATTTGGAAATCCTGACCTCAAGGCCATCCAGGCCATGGTTACCGCGATGAAACATCGCGGTCCGGATGATCATGGGATTTTCACCGATGAAACCGTGGCCTTGGGACAAGCTCGTCTGTCCATCATCGATCTAAGTCCGGCCGGCCATCAGCCCATGAGCAACGCCGACCAATCGATTTGGATCGTCTTCAACGGGGAAATCTATAACTTTCGCTCGGAACGGGCCGGACTGGAAGCCAAGGGACGAACCTTTCGTTCCACCTCCGATACGGAAGTTATTCTCGCCCTGTACGAAGAATATGGCGAGGACTTCCTTAAACGGCTGAGAGGACTTTTCGCTCTGGCTATTTATGACAAAAGGCGGGGGCCTAAAAAGGAAAAATTGATCCTGGCCAGGGATCACCTGGGCATTAAGCCCCTACTGTACCGGCGCCAAGGCGGTGTAATCGTCTTTGCCTCGGAGTTGAAGGCTCTCCTGGCTTCGGGCGTCTCTTCCAGACAGGTCGATCATGAAGCCTTACGCACATTATTGACCTTCGGTTCAGTCTATCAACCACGAACGTTATTGGCCGATGTCTCCGCCTTACCCTCGGCTCACTACCTGGTCGCCGACGACCACGGCATCCGTATTCAGCGTTACTGGTCTTTTGGAGCCAATCGAATCTCTGAATTGGGCCGAGCCTCTTATCCTGAACAAGTGGCCTTTTTAAAAAGGACGTTCGTCGACACCGTAAAAATGCAGTTGGTGGCCGACGTCCCTGTAGGGGCGTTTCTCAGCGGCGGAGTGGATTCTTCGCTGATCGCGGCCATAATGGCCAAGGAGATCGGAGAACAAGTCAAGACTTTCTCGGTCGGGTTCGAGAGCGCCGGCCCAACCATCGATGAAAGCAAGGACGCCGAAGAAATCGCGCGATATATCGGATCCGATCATCATCTGGTTTACATAGGTCCCCAAGATATCGAGGACCACTTGGAACACTTTGTTTCGGGTCTTGACCAACCTTCGGTGGACGGGCTCAACAGCTATTTTGTTTCCCATTGGACTTCCCGATTTGTCAAAGTCGCCCTTTCGGGAACCGGCGGGGATGAGTTATTCGCCGGTTACCCTTGGTTCGCCCAAATGTGGGTTTGGAATCAGAAACAAGTCGAAGGAGAACAAAGAGGGAAGCTACACAAGGCATTAGCTCGGGCGCCTTGGCTGGCTCCACTATTGAATGGCTTTTTGCCGCGGAACAAGCGACCGGCCTCGGCTTTTCGCGAGGCCTACGCCAAATTGTATCATTGTTTTGGTCCGGTCGAGGGTGGACGGTTATTGTCAAATGAGATGCGCGAGAAAGCCATGGTCAGGGCAAGCATGGCTGAAGACCTTATTCTTCTTGACGAAATTCCCAACGAGGACGTCTTGGATAGGACCAGTGTCCTCTGCCTCAATGGATATACCCGAAATCAGTTGCTGCGCGACATCGACGCCTGCAGTATGGCTCATTCCCTGGAGGTCAGAGTCCCCTATTTAGATCCATTTGTGACGGACGTAGCCCTTTCTCTGCCGCCGGCAAGCAAACTCCAGTTCTCCTCCAAAACCTTGAACCTCGCCGCTTGCTACTCGGAAAGCGGCTGCAAAAAAGTCCTGGTGGATGTGGCGCGTGATTACCTGCCGGCGATATTCTTTGAACAACGCTGCAAACGCGGCTTTGGACTGCCGTATGATGCCTGGCTGCGCGGTCCCCTGGCGGAGTTATTGGCTGATGTTTTATCTCCACCAGCCGTCAAGGCTGGGGGATTGCTGGATCCCGAGGTAACCGCCTCTGTTTATGAGGGGTATATGAAAGGGCTACGGCCGTGGAACCACCCTTGGCTGTTAATGGTTATTGAGCTTTGGCGCCGTCTGGTCCTGGAGAAGATCTGAAT
>JADFXS010000060.1:0-5091 GCA_015233515.1 Deltaproteobacteria bacterium
GTGCGGGATCTTCCCGCCGGGAAACGAGCGTTGCAGCCAGGAGTTACGTGCCTCGATGCCCGCAAGTGGTGAATCAGGGTTCCGCTCTAGCCTTGTCCGCCTGGACAATATTATGGTATCATTTAAAAATATCTTCGATGAACTTTTTTCTCGCGACCGCGGAAAGGGCAGGAGTGGATTTTGGTGTTTCTGAAGAGGCGACTCCAAAATCCGGAATAATCTCATATCCCGACATGATGGTCAGCCAGAGGAGTTTGAAGTGGATTTAGGTTCAGCCGGTAGTTTCGTTTTTAACTGGGATTTTATCAGCGGATTTTTAAGCATCATCATCATTGATTTGATTCTATCCGGCGATAACTCCGTGATCATCGCCATGGCCGTCCATAACCTCGATCCCAAACAGCGGACAGCGGGGGTTATCATCGGCGCGGGATTGGCGGCGATCCTCAGAATCATTCTGACTTTTTTCGCGGCCAAACTGCTTGGTCTGAGCTTTGTCAAGCTCGCCGGCGGCGTTTTTATCGGCTGGATCGGCATCAAGCTTTTCATGCAGGGAGTCCCCAAAAAATCGACCCATAAAAAAGCATCGTCGCTGAAAGAAGCTATCATGACCATCATGTTCGCGGATGCGGTCATGTCCCTGGATAATGTCCTGGCCGTGGCCGGAGCTTCCCATGACAATATATTTCTTTTGATTTTCGGCTTGGGCCTGAGTATTCCCCTGGTCATCTTGGCTTCCAGCGTGATGAATCGGCTTCTGGACCGTTTTCCGATCGTCAGTTATTTGGGAGCGGCTGTTTTAGGTAAGGTCGCCGCGGAAATGATCATGACCGACCCCTTTGTTTTTGACTTGCTTAAGCCTGACCAGATTTGGATTTACATCGCGGAAGCCTTGGGGGCCGTGATGATCGTTGTGGTGGGCCAACTTTGGATCAGATGGTTTTTATCCCGAGAGATCAAAAGATTAGAGGTGAAGCCGGTATCAACTCCGGTCAAGGAATAATCCGGATTTTCTGAACAGGCCGGCGAGAGCATTATCCGCAGCGCTCCGCGGCGTGCTTCGATATGTGACGGAAACCTTACCGCCGAATCACGGAGCATTGGGATCGCGATGCTTAAAAACTCGGGATATGACTGATTCCAAGTCCTTTTTATTTATAGGCTTGGAAATATAATCGTTCATGCCAGCTTGGAGAAGCATCTCCTTATCGCCGGCCATGGCCAAGGCGGTCATGGCTATGATCGGGATGTCAATTTTTAAAGAACCGGTTGCGTTGTTTCTGATTTTTTGGGTCGCCTCAACTCCGTCCAGAACAGGCATTTGCACATCCATGAAGACCAGATCGAATTGCTCCTGAGCCAGCATGTCCAGGGATTTCTGACCGTCCCCAACCACAATGACTTTGTGCCCAAGCTTTTCCAACATTTTTTTGACCAGGAATTGGTTAACCGGATTATCCTCAGCCACCAGGATGTTGAGCGATAGTGAAGGGGGGGAGATAGATTTAACGGCTCCGGTTAAGGCCGACAATTTCGGCTCCGGCTCAACGACCTTTAATTTCAGCACAAAGCTGAAAGTGGTTCCTACCCCTACGTCGCTATGCACGGAAATAACGCCGCCCATCAATTCCACCAGCCTTTTCACGATACTCAAGCCCAGCCCGGCCCCCTCATGGCGCCTGGTGCGCGACCCATCCAACTGCGTGAACATTTCAAAAGCGTATTCCAATTTTTCCTGGGGGATGCCCACACCGGTGTCCTTTACCGAGAAGCGCAATAAGACTTCGTTTTTTATCTCTTCTTCAAGCGCGACTCGCAGCCGAACTTCTCCCTTTTCAGTGAACTTGATGGCGTTTCCCACCAGGTTGAAGAGAATCTGCCTGAGGCGCGCACTGTCCCCGATCACCATTCGCGGAACATTATCGATAATTTCATGGTGAAAATTTATGCTTTTTTTGCTGGCTTCATCCGAGAATATCTTCCGCAGCGACTCGAGGAGATCAAGCAAGTCGAAAGAGTCATCCGCGATTTCCATCTTGCCTGCTTCTATTTTCGAGAAGTCTAAAATGTCATTGATCACGGTCAATAAACTTCGGCCTGAGCTTAGCGAGACTTCGACATACTCTTTCTGCTCATCGTTCAAATCCGTGCTCTGGAGGAGTTGCAGCATGCCTAACACGCCGTTCATCGGCGTCCGAATCTCATGACTCATATTGGCCAGGAACTCACTTTTGGCCTTATTGGCTGACTCAGCCTGATTCTTGGCTAATATCAGCTCTTGCGTCATGAGCCGTTTTTTTAGGTTCTTCCACATCCCGTCCATAAAAAGATAAAGGCGCTTGACGTCCGTCTCGTCATATAATCCTTCCTTGTTACCGACTCCTGCCACGGCGACTATTTTATCTCCATCAAATATAGGGACGCTCAAATGTCTAACCAGGTGAAAATGACCGGCGGGATATCCTTTTTTATAGGGGAGGCTCTGATAATAGTTATGAATGATCGGACGTTTTTCTCTGATCGAATCTACCCATACTCCGGCACGATCAATAGGGTAATGCGGGGTTTTTTCCGCTTTGCAGTTTTTTCTTACTTCCGACGACCAAGAAAAAAGTTCAAGAGTGGTTTGGTCTTCTTTGAGGAAATGTAAATATCCGCCTTTGCTCTTGGTGAATCGAACCGCCTCTTCTAAACAAAAGTCGGTTATCTCTTGAATACTTAACTCTAAATCCATCTGGCTCAGTTTATAAAGCGCTTCTAATTGATCCTGATCGAGCCTTTTGTTTTGTTCCAGCAATTTCTGGTCCGTCACATCCCAAAAAATACCTAAAATTCCTTCCAACTGTCCCTGATCATTTCTAATGGGCGTCTTAACCGTGGAAATCCAAAACTTTTTTCCATTAAGTTCGTATTCTTCGGAAAGCATCTCCGTTTGGCCGGAGGATATAATACGCCGGTCATCTCCCCGGTATTTTTCCGCCAGCGGACGAGGATAAAAATCGAAATCTGTTTTACCTTCAATTTCCAGCGGGTTGATTTTTAAATCCGCGGCATAACTTTGATTGCAGGAGATATAAACTGAATTCAAGTCCTTGAGGAACACCTTTTGGGGAATATTATTAACCAGGGTTCGGTATCGTCTCTCACTGAAAGCCAAGTCTTCTTCGATGCGTTTCTGCTCGGAAATATCGTCGAAGGTCGCGACGGCGTGAGGTTTTCCGTTTAACAAAACCTGCTCGACGTTGAAGTGAAACCAGCGGCGAATTGGTTCAGGTTCAACATCAATCAAGGTGGCCATGACTTGACGATGGGTGGGTTTGCCGGAAGAAAGAGCTTTTCTCATGGCTTGCATAATCGGACATTCGAGGCACTGCTCCGAAAAACCGCACCCGCCACGGTCGTTATGACGATTCGGGCAAGATAGAATTTCTCCGCACTGCCGCCCAACGATTGCCCCGGCTTCCTTGCTGAAGAGATTGGCGGCCATCCCGTTGGTTTGGACGATCTTAAGGTCTTTGTCGACCAATATCATGCCTATGGGAGCTGAGGCCATGATGGCCTGGAGATTGTCCCTTTCTATTTTCAAGGCCTCTTGAGCCTGTTTACGATCCGTAATGTTGTGCAGGGTAACCAGCAAGCGTTGTCGGGAGCCAATCTCCTTTTTTTCCCGAGCGGTGTTTTCAATCAGGGCGCGGCCCTCCAACCTGGCCCACATGACAGCGCCCGACCGAGGTTTTAGTTTCAGTTCCAGGATTTTATTCTCCGGATACTGAAAAAAATCTCGAAAACGAGACATGAAAAGTTTTTTATCCTCTGAATCGATGAAATTGACAAATGGCTTTCTAAGGATATCCTCTGGGACCGTTTTGAGCTGATTGATAAAGGTATTATTGGCTTGAAGGATGATGGCGGCGTCATCGACGGTGACAAAACCCACCGGCGCCAGATTGTAGAGTTTGGAAAACTCGTCGCGAGATCTCTCCAGATCCTGAAGGGTCCGCCGAAGTTCCTCATTCTGCAAATCCAATTCAATTTGATGGACTTGTAGCTCATGCAGGAGTTTTTGGGTTTCTTCCAAGCTTAATTGGATTTTTTCATGGGGGCCTTTTCTCGCGGTATCTTCCGCTTTCGCCCTTAAGCCATCGAGGCGGTGATTGTTATCATCCTGCATGTGCGAAATCAGCTCCTTTGGCCGCCAAGTCGTGTTGCCGCTGTCAGAGCCTCCGCGGTTGCCGTTGGGAGATAAACGGTGAAAATCGTCGAACCCTTCCGGCATTCCACCTTTATAGCTCCCTTATGACTCCGGACAATTCCTAACACTACGGACAGGCCCAAGCCCCGGCCTTGAAACTTGGTAGTGAAAAACGGGTCGAAAATCAGGCTCTGATGCGCGGGATCGATGCCACAGCCCGTATCGGAGATCTCCAAAAAAGCATAGCAGCCTTCCGGCAATTGGTCATCTACATAAGTCCTACTAAGAAAATGTCTATCGCAAAACCGGGACCCTGTTTTAATGATGATTTGGTTAGGAATATCTTGCGAAGCTTCCAAGGCATTGGCCACTAAATTTTTAAGTATTTGTTTGACCTTGCAGGCTTCCGCTGTGATCGGCGGTATATTTTCGTCCTCTTGGAAATCGATGACGGCGCGGCCGGCCGCATTTTTTTGCAATTCTGGCACTAATTCCCGGATGGTCGCCGCCAGGTTGACGGCTCTCAGTGAGAAAAGCCCCGACCCGGCATAGCTGAGCATGTTGTGGGCCAAAGCCGTGGCGCGCAGGCTAAGATTTTTAATGGCCAGAAGGTTGTTGGTCTCCAAACTCTCCGGTGATATCGTCATTAGACTTAAATCCGTATTGCCGATAATACCGGAAAGAATATTGTTCAAGTCATGGGCCACCCCTCCGGCGACTAAAACCAGGCTTTCCAGTTTTTGGGCCTGACAGGCTTGTTCTTCGGCGAGTTTCCGTTCGGTGATGTCCTGAAGTGCGCCGGTCAAATTCAGCGTTTGGCTTGAATCGACCATGGTCGCGGAGCCGAGGCAATGAATATGTTTGATCTGTCCATCGGTTCGGATGCTACGAAATTCCTC
>JADFXS010000060.1:5123-10119 GCA_015233515.1 Deltaproteobacteria bacterium
TATTGAATGCATCTCTGAATGCCTTAATCACCCGCTCGCGATCGGACTGGTGAATGAATTTGGTAAAAGATTCCAAGGTCAAATGTCCTTGGTTTGATTCTATGCCTATAATATGGTTAACTTCCGTCGAAAAAGAAATGATATTGTCACTCAAACCAAGTTCCCAGTAGCCTAAGTTCGCCAATTTGGAGGCAATGGCATATCGTTTTTCGCTTTTGCGTAAGGCCGCTTCGATCTGTTTGGTTTCGGTTAGGTCACTTACCGTCACTAAAACTTGATAGTTGCGGCTTGGGTTTGCGGATTTTATCGATTCCTCGGCCAAGCGGCCTCGAAGGCGGACATAAGGGCCGGGCCCGGCTCGCCGTCGCAAGCGCAGATCCAGACCATAGCTTTCGGGATGGTTGAAAAAATATTTATACTTGGCGTAAAACAGCCATTGTGTCAATTTATTTATGAATTCTGAAAAATGTTTGGAAATCATATCGGATTGCTCCCAGTCCAGCATCTAGGCCAAAGTCTGCTTGACTTCCAGCACCATTCCCGCGTCATCCATCACCATGTAGCCCACCGGCGCCTGGTTATATAATTTCGAATAACGATTTCGGGATTCCTCCAATTCAAGCTGAGTCCGCCGCAGTTCGTCGTTTTGCATCTCCATTTCGATCTGGTGAACCTGAAGATCATGAAATATTTTCTTAATGTCCTCCGGTGTGGAAGATGATCCATTCGAATCGACATCCTTGACCAGCGCCTCGGCCCTGAGGTGAAGTTCATGATACTTATCGTTTATTTTGATTGACACTAATTGCCCCGCCTTTCAAATCCGCGGTGATTTAATCCGAATCGCGGGCTTCCCTGGGTGTCGGTCAATGGTTATTTGCTCGATGTTTTCATGATACCAATCACTCACCGTTGTCCAAAATTTTCCTCATTTTGGCTAGCAAGTCATTTAGTTGATACGGCTTGCCTATAAATCCTACCGCGCCCGATTCCAGAAGATTTTTCGTTTGGCTGTTCTCAGAATAACCGCTGGCAATCAGTATTTTTAAAGAAGGGTCAACTTTTAAGAGTTCTTGCATGCACAAGCGACCACCCATACCGGGCATGTCGATATCCAATATCACCAGATCAATCTTGCCTTGATGACCGGCGTGGATTTGCAGGGCCTCTTCACCGCGGGAAGCGGTCATTATCGTATAACCGAAACGCTTGAAAATTTCCGAAGCGAGGCCCCTTATGGCCGCCTCATCATCCACGAGGAGTATATTTTCCGACCCGCCTACTGGAAGAGCTTCAGAAAGTTTCGGGACTGAACCAGCCTTTATTTGTCCGGCCGCAGGCAGGAAAATCTGGAAGGTCGTCCCTTGTCCCGGTTTGCTGGAACAAGTGATGCCGCCGCTATGAGCCTTGATGATTGCGTAAGCGGACGCCAGTCCCAACCCCAGATCCTTGCCGATTTCCTTGGCGGCGTAAAACGGCTCAAAAATGTGCTCCACGGTTTCGTCATTCAGGCCGAATCCAGTGTCGGTGACGGTAATTTGGACGTAATTGCCCGGAGTAACACCCAGGTGATTTTGAGCGAAGGTTTCATCCAGCGTTTTGTTAAGAGTTTCGATTATTAACTTTCCACCATCAGGCATGGCTTCAGCCGCGATGCCGCCAAGATTCAACAATACCTGCTTGATCTGCACGGGGTCGGCCATAACGGACCACAAGCGACTATCGAGGTTAAGCTCGATTTCAATCATTTTGGGTATGGTTCGTTCCAATATCCTTTTAGCATGTTCCACTTCCAGGTTCAATTCAACGGGTTGGCTTTTCCCCGTGGTTTTACGGCCTAATAAAAGAAGCTGGTTGACGAGTTGGGCCGCTCTTTCGCATGCTTTTTCTATCGCTTTGAGCATAGGCTGGTCATGGTCGTTTTCATTCTTGTCCAGGGCAAGCAGTTGTGTATATCCATTAATGGCTTGAAGCAGATTGTTGAAGTCATTGGCCACGCCTCCGGCCAAAGCGCCGAGGGAATCCATCTTCTGGGTTTGGAGCAGGGTCGCCCGTAGTTTTTCTTTTTCGGCTTCAGCTAACTTGTTGTCCGTAATATCCTGAAATGTCCCTTTTAACCTGATTGTTTGGCCATCGATAATCTGAGGCCGGCAAATAGTCCGAATCCACTTTTCCCGGCCTTGAGAAGTAATGATGCGAACTTCCAAGTCATGCGGCTCGCCATGTTCGAGCGCTCTGGCATAGGCGAGAGTAAGCTTTTCCCGGTCTTCCCGGTGGAAAAAAGCCATGGATTCATTGAGAAGAGCTTTATAATCCGCCGGAACATCGAGAATCCGGCAGGTTTCTTCCGTCCAATGGACCTCGAGGGTTTCCGCATCGACTTCCCAGCCGCCTATCTTGGACATTCGACCGATCGTCTTAAGCAGCGCTTCGCTCTCCCGCAGAGCCTCTTCCATCAATTTGCGCTCGGTGATATCAACCACGATTCCGATAAAGCGCAATAAATGGCCGTTTCCACCGCGGATCGGCTTGCCACGGGACATTAGCCAACGCTCCCCTTTATCTCGAGGCCGCACCCGCCATTCGGCGTGTAGTTCCGTTCCATGGCGCGCCGCTTCCTGCACCGCGCGCTCGGTTTTTTCCAAATCGTCGAAGTGTATCGTCTGCCGCCAACTCTCGTATGACGGCTGGCAACTGTCCGGTTCCAAGCCATATAGATTCCATAATTCCTCGGACCAAAAATTCTCGTTGGTTAGGAGGTCCCATTCCCAGATGCCGGCATTGGCCTCATGGAGCGCCAAATACAATTGTTCCTGGCTTTCGCGCAACGCCTTCTCGGCTAATTTGCGCTTGGTTATATTTAAATGGGCCACGACCGCTCCACCCAAATGGCTGGGCAAAGCGCCGGCGAGCATCAGGAACCAACGAGTTTCCGTCGACGAATGGCAAGGATATTCCAAGTTGAACGAGGTAATGGAACCGTCGAGGATGGCTTCGAGACCCGTCACAGCTTCTGTAAGCCCTTCGGTGAAATTACCTTCTTGAATTTTTCGCAGGACGCCCAGGTAGTTGAGGCCAACACCGGTGCTTGCCAGATTGGGGTCGCCATTTGATCGGGCGAAATCTTCCCAGGCCGAATTTACTAGAACAATTTCGCCGTTCCGGTTTAAAACGGCAATATTCGAATTAAGTGAATCGATCACTCCGCGCAGGAGGTTTTCGCTGTTACGTAAAGCCTGTTCGGACAGATTTCGCCGGGTAATGTCCCTGATAGTTCCAACCAGACGCTGTCGACCATTCTCTTCGTCATCAATGATAAGTCCTTTGATCGACATCCAGCGCGACGATTTATCGGGCAACAGTATCCGATGTTCTATCTGGAATGGTTTCCCGTCGTTTAGGCAGGCATCTCTGACGTTCACAATCTTTTGAACATCTTCCGGATGGGCCAGGGCTAGGAAAGAATCGAAAGAGCCTACAAATTCACCCGACCCCTGACCGAGCAAGGGGCCGACTGTTTTGGACCAAAAAATTTTGTTTGTCTTGATATCCCAGTCAAAACTTCCGATTTGGCCGACTTGTTGCGATAATTCCAGCCGTTCCTCGCTCTGGCGAAGCTTTTCCTGAGCCGCTTTGAGCTTGGTTATTTCAATGAAGGCGGTGACCACTCCCGAGGAAGTGTTGGGGGCGATCAGATAGGGTAGAATCCGCATCAGAAACCACCGCCCATCAATGGTTTGGATTTCGCATTCCGTCCAGACCCCGGATTGTTGGACTTCTTTAACCAGGGCCAAAGGGTCCACCTTTAGAAGATGGTGGGAAAGGTGATTTAACGGCCGGCCGATATCGCTTTCCATAATATTGAACAGTTGGGTGACTTGAGGCGTGAATCTTCTTATTTCAAGCCGTTCATCCACAAACAGGATGGCCATTCTGGTCCCGGCCATCAGGTTATCAATGTCATTGTTCAGTTCGGTCAGTTCCATTATCTTTCTTTGGTGTTCGGCGTTGACCGTGTATAGCTCTTCGTTGACCGAATGCAGTTCCTCATTGGTGCTTTGCAGCTCTTCGTTACTGGCTAACAGCTCTTCATTGGTCGCTTGGAGTTCTTCATTCGAGGTCTCAAGCTCTTCGATAGTCGCCTGGAGATTTTCCCTGGTGAACTGAAGTTCCTGCTCCAGATCGTTGATACGCTGTTCGGCCTCCTGGCCGATGTCGTATGTGGTGACTTCCATATCCGTTCTGATGACGGCCGGCGGTTGCCCTTCCTCGATGAAGACCGCGGCCAACAGCTCTTGTCCTTTCCTGGATGGAATCGGCTTGATCCTCAATTTGATGGTCTTGGCCGAATCCCTTTGGGACAAGCGGATATTGGAAAAGATAACTTCTTCCTGTTGCTTGAAAACCTTCTGAAGACCCGTGGCCATGGGTATGGCTAGTTCCTTTAAAGACATTTTGGTGACGTCGTTGGACATCTTGCCGGTGGGCACCTTGAGATAGGGCCCGGTGTCGCCGACGCTATGGACCAGTTCCATATTTTCATTGACTACAAGAGTCAGGGGTATGTAGTCTCCAGCTAAAGCCTGGAGCAAGCGGGTCAGAATTCTGTCCTCCTCATATTCTTTCACGATGCGCCGACCTACAGGAACACCGGACGGGATGAGACGGCCGGCGAGATCGTGCGTGCTCATGACCACCGGCGCTTCACCCAAGGGTTTTCTCTTACCCTTGGCTTTGTATATTTTCCATTTATGGTGCAGAGCTTCGAAGTAATCCGCCATCTGCCCGGTAGTCTCACTCGACCCCAGGAATAAAATTCCGCCGGGATTGAGAGAAAAATTGAAAAGCTCCATGGCCTTCTGCTGTAAAATCGGCTGAAGGTAGATGAGAAGATTGCGACAGCTAACAAAATCTATATTGGTGAACGGCGGGTCTCTAACCAGGTTGTGCTGGGCGAAAACGACCATTTCCCTGATGCTTCGAACAACATGAAAAT
>JADFXS010000060.1:10131-12359 GCA_015233515.1 Deltaproteobacteria bacterium
GCGTTGGAAGTATTTGGCCAATAAATTGGGAGACAAGTCGGCGGCAATGCTTTCCGGATAGATGCCGTTCCCGGCTTGAACTACGGCATCGCGGTCGACATCCGTGGCGAATATCTTAAGATCGACCTCCCGGCCGGACTGTTCCATGCATTCCCGAGCAAGAATCGCTAATGAATAGGCTTCTTCTCCGGTTGAACAACCCGTCACCCAAAAACGAAATCCGTTTTCCGTATTTTTTTTAAACATGGCGGGCAGTAGATTCTCACCCAATATTTCAAAGGCTTCCCGATCACGGAAAAAGTTGGTCACCCCGATTAAAAGTTCCCTATAAAGGGTTGAAACTTCCCGAGGATAACTATCAAGAAATTTTATATATTCACTTAGCTCAACGATATGGTTGACCGTCATGCGGCGTTCCAGCCGGCGTAAAACCGTAGACGGTTTATAGTAGGTGAAATCAATTTTGTGTCTCTCCCGCAAAAGAGAAAAAATTTTAGCCATATCGTCGTCGCCCGCCACCAGGGCGTCGGAACGTTCGGTCTTGGAAATATAAGGATGTTCGGCAAAAGCCAAAAGCTGTTGCGGCATATCGGCGGGCGGGTTGATGAAGTCGGCCAGGCCGGTGGAAATGGCGCTGCGGGGCATGCCGTCGAACTTGGCCGATTCTTCGCTTTGGACCATGACCATGCCGCCGGCCTCTTTGATGGCGCGGATGCCGCGCATGCCGTCACTGCCGGTTCCGGAAAGGATGATGCCTACGGCTTTTTCAGCCTGGTCATCGGCTAGAGAGCGGAAAAAGACATCTATGGGTAAATTTATTCCTCGGGAGTGATCCTGGGCGCTTAAAAGCAATTTGCCATGAAATATTGTGATGTTTCTTTTGGGGGGGAATCAGGTAAAGGTGATTTTTTTCCACCAACATTCCTTCTTCAGCCCTCAAAACCGGCATGGACGTGCGCTTGGAGAGCAATTCCACCATCATGCTTTTAAAATCCGGGGATAAATGCTGAATCACGACAAAGGCCATCCCGCTGTCCGGGGGCATGTTGGTGAAAAAGGTTTCCAGAGCTTCCAAACCTCCGGCTGAAGCTCCGATTCCCACATAATGAGAAGGCAGATTCTCTGTCGGTGGAGTCAAACTTGGCTTGGTTGACACGTCGCGGCTTTTTTTCTTGGTCGCTTTTTTCATCTTTAGCCTTCAAAAAATTCTGGGTTTTCGAGCATTAGGCCCTGCGGTCTGTAGGGTAATATTTTAAATAAACAAGCAGCTGCGTCATTTAGACGCGAAGCTGTAAATCCATGGCGCTTTCAATCCAGGCCTTCTTATTCCGCGAGATTTCTCGTCGCGGCCTGCGCCGCTCATCGAAATGACACCTGACCATCCACCATGAGTGGGCATGACGATCTGAAACAGCCTCGATAAGTTGTTTCTCTCGAGGCTGGGGAAGGAATCACGATTTAAGACTTCAACTAGTATAATAATATAGAGAAAATTCTATATCGTCGTCGACGATATTCCGGTTTGGGAAAACGGTATGTATTGCACATTTGCTCCACTGTAATAAATACCATTGAACCAGCCATTTTTCCATGGCTGGAAGAAAAACTCGGCTATCTTAAGGAAAACTAATCCGATTCGTCGCGATTATGGAATTGCGCCAAACCGCGCGCCGTGGCCCAATTCGCCTATTTAGTCAATTGGATATTCGTCAAGTTGGATCATCAATCGGGTTAGGCTGGTCCTGGCGTATTTTATCGGTATTATTCAGAGCCCATAGGATTTGCCTGCACATACCGCGTAGCAGGTTACAATCTCCATGGGTCAATCCACTGCGGTTGAAAATGTGCTTGAAGCTCATTAGCCAGAGGTCGGTATTCTGGTCCGGGAGGAAACCGACCTTGACCATGGTTCGACTGAAATGGTCGTACATGTCGGCGATTTCTTTTTGTGGGGCCATGACGACGGTCGGCTGGGCCGTGGGGCCTTGGGCGACCAGCAGCAATTCATATCCGAGAATCAAGACCGCTTGGGCAATGTTCAGTGAACTGACTTCCTGGTCCGCGGTCGGAATGCGGACCACGGCTTGGCAAAGTCTGAGTTGGGCGGTAGTGAGTCCGGTGCGTTCCGGCCCGAACAGCAAGGCGACCTTGTTTTCCTCTAAAATATCCACAATTCGCGGCGCCAGGTCTCGCGGACTGAAAAACGGTCCGCGATGGGAGCCCAGACG
>JADFXS010000061.1 GCA_015233515.1 Deltaproteobacteria bacterium
CAAATGCTCGAGTTATATGATACTTTATAAATCTAAATGTCCAAACTCCAGACCCGCGGCAAGCCGCGGGGAATGCGCTCGCTTGCATGTTCATAAAGTAAGCAAGCCGATCAGTTCCTCCGGGCTGCAGGATTTAATTATGCTAGGATCGTCTTCTTGAATAATATCATTGAGAATTGCTTTTTTTCTTTCGATGATGGCTGCGATTTTTTCTTCTAAAGTTCCTTCGGTCAGAAGCTTGAACACCTGAACGGTCCGACGTTGCCCTATTCGATGCACACGGTCCGTGGCCTGATTCTCCTTAGCCGCGTTCCACCATCGGTCATAATGGATTACTACAGACCCCGCCACCAGATCGATGCCTACGCCGCCGGCCTTGAGACTGCCCAGGAACACACGGCAGGCCGGGTCGGCATCAAATTTAGCGACAATCTGACCGCGATCCCGGCTTTGCCCGGTAAGAGTCACGAAGCTGACGTCAATCGAGCGCAAATAATTTTCCATTATTTTTATCATATCGAGAAATTGGCTGAAAACGACCACTTTCTCTCCGCTATCCAGGGATTCTTGAATTATTTCCTTAAAAAGCTCCCACTTTCCGGATTGATAATCATCATACTGCTCGATCTCCCTGGTGATCAAGGCGGGATGATTGCATATTCGCTTCAATAAGTTCAACAGGGCGAAGATGTGGATATAAGGAACCGGCTCTTTACCGGATCGAATCGTGTCGATTAATTTTCGTCCGCGATTTTCCACCGCATCCCGATAAAGCTTGATCTGGTCATCACTCAAGGTGCAACTACGCAAATCCTCTATTTTTTCCGGGAGTTCGGTCAGGACCGTCGCCTTGGTTCGGCGCAGGATGAAGGGCGTCACCAGCCGCCGCAATTCCTCCCGGCCTTTAGTGGATACATAATCGCCGGCCGAAGCGCCGTATCGGTCCTTGAACGACTGATCGCCTCCCAAATAACCGGGTAAAACCAGATCGAACAGGGCCTTGAGATCTTGGAGGCGGTTTTCGATCGGAGTGCCGGTTAGTCCGATTTTAATTCCGGAACGTATGGATTTCGCGGCTTCATGAGTTTGCGTCAGCGGATTCTTCAGGCTGTGAATTTCATCAAACACGGCCAGAGACCAGTCGATTTCCTTCAACAGGTCTTGATCGTTATAAAGCAGTCCATAGGAGGTCAAGAGTATATCATGCGCTGGAAGAACAGCTTTCAAATCTCGATGTGGGCCATGATAAAGCGCCGGCTTCAGGCTTGGCGCGAATTTCTGTATCTTGTCCCGCCAGTGGCTTAAAACCGTGGTGGGACAAACCACCAATATCGGACCATCGGCCAAACCTAGTTCTCTGATACCGGCCATCAAGGCCATGGCCTGATGAGTTTTGCCCAGCCCCATTTCATCGCACAACAATCCTCCCAAACGGTTTTCGAATAGAAAAAGAAGCCATTTAAGGCCCAAAACCTGGTAGGCGCGCAGATCGGCGGGTTCTTTCGGCAAAAAGGCCTCGGGCGTCCTTGGCTGTAATTCCATAATTCTTTTCAGTATGTTATCTTTTTCCGAATCACCCTTCACTTGGACCGGAGCTTCACTGCTCGCCGTTAATTGTAAAAAACCGAGAGAAGATAATTTAAGCTGCTTCCCGGAAGCAGTCGAACCCGATATGAAGCTGGACTTTAAAATATCGAAGACATCCGCATTGGTGTCGACCCAACCTTCGGAAGTATATACATAACGTTGGTTATCGTTGCGGGCCTGGATCAGTTCGGCCAGGGACAAGGAAGCTTTACCAAAACCATACCGAACATCCAACCAAAGCCAATTTCTATCAATCGCTTTGGAGATAATTTCCAAACGATCAAATTTTTTCAAAATGCGAAAACTTTTTATTTCCGGGGAGATAATAATTTTATTTTCGTTGATATCTTCAGCATGTTCTTCCAGAAAAATCGGAACCTGCGATCTCTTGAGCAGCATACGGACAGGAGCTTGAAAGCGTCTTTCCCGTCCCGTGCTCTTTTCTAACTCCGCCATAATTCCGAGGTCTTTCAAATAAATAAGGTCTCCATACCGAAAGCGTTCAAAATCCACGCCCTGTATAAAGGCGGTCTCACCTTTTTCTTGCAGCATCTGGATGACCGGACGAACTTCCAGGTCTAGTTCCGTGGCGCGGCTGATTTTAAAAATCGATTTCAGGGGAACAGGGTGAATGGCAAAATCCTCCTGATTAGGCAGATGTTCCTTGATTCCTTTTATAAACAAGCGGACCTTGTCGCGGGGAATCACCAATCTGATAATTATCCGGCCCCCGTCTTGACGGATCGCCACGGTAAATTCACCCGTTTTTAAATCGATTTCCGGCTTCAGCGTAATATCCGCTGTGCCGTTTTCATGAAAACAGTGATAGGCCATCCGGTACCAAACGCTGTTTTCCATCAGCATCCGATTGGTTTTCAGTTGAAGTCCTTTTTGATGTATGACCCGCTCTTGTTCGGTGCGAGTCATCAGGACCAGCTTGTTCAGTAGAACGGCCCGATCATGTTTACTGTCCCGGGATATCTTGCCCAGACGCTGGTGAAACGTAGCGCTGTCCGGCCCCACGGAGTAATACCTGGCCAAGTTCAAACCTTTGGAGTTGGTGACCAGGATATAGCTGTTTTCCCCCGAACCGGAGGATTGCAGCTGAAGATCTTCCAGGGTTTCGCGCCCTCCATCGCCGAGAATGGCAGCCAGGCGATACCAAAGGCTGCCTCGGAAAGCATCATAAGGCGTCAGCCCATTTGAACGAATTTTAAAAGCCTTGTAAACTTCCACCAAATCTAAAATATGTTGGCAGGTCTGCTTTTTGTTCTTGGTGCAATCACAAATTCTTAAATCAAATCCGGCATTAGCGCCAAAAATAAGCAGGGAGACGCCGGTTGACTTTTCCGAAGAAACAGGCAATAAGGCCAACCCATTCCGATGAAATTCCAATCGCTCAAAATTGGGGATATCCGCAAATGTGTTGGTTGGTTGGCCGAGTGGGCTGATCACTTCCGAGGTCATACTCTGGATCAAGCTTCCTTTATTCAATAGTTTCTCAAGCAATCGTCTTAAAGGTCGAGTCGGTAATACCTTGATCCGGTGACTTTTTCATTAAAAAAAACGCCCCCGACCTAGCTGAAGGTCCAATATAGGTCCACTATTAACCTTTTAAAAAATATCAGATAAACAAATCAAAGAATAGCTATGCCGACTTGTCAGCATAATATACGGATATAATGTCAGATTAAAGGCTGGACATTCAAGGCTTGGCCAAGTAAGGTCAGCCGATCATGGTCCGACCATTCTTTCCTGAGAAAAAGGAGCCAAAATCTTCATGTTCAGGACGGTCCGGCAAAAGCATATCCCTCAAGAACTCGCCAACCAAATAGAACAAGCTTTGCTCGATCAGAAGCTTAAACCGGGCGATCGCCTGCAATACGAACGGGAATTGCAAAATATTTTTCAAGCCAGTCGAGGAGCCATTCGCGAAGCTCTCGGTATTCTCAAGCAAAAGGGTCTGATAGAAATCAAGCGCGGCGGCGACGGCGGCGCTTATATCACCGATTTGAAGGTCAGCAAGGTCAGCGAAAGCTTGACTTTCCTCATCAAACATCGGCGCGTATCGTTCAACGAGCTGGCCGAATTCCGGGAATGCGTCGAAGGTTTGGCCGCCGGATTAGCCGCGGAGCGAGTGAAACCGGAAGAGGTCGCGGAGATGCGCCTGCTTCTCAACGAGATGAAACATCAAATCGACGGTGGCCGGACGGTATGGGAAAAATTCTACCAATCAGAACGCAAAATGCACGAGATATTGGCGCATCTTTCAGGTAATTTAATCATCGAGTGGGTCCTTACTACCATTCACGTCAACCTCGACGCCTATGCCGAACTGGTTTTTTGGAACGAACCCGGCGTCGACGAGGCGTACCGGGACTGGACAGAGATTGTCGACGGCCTGGAAAAAGGAGAAGTGACCCGAGTAAATTCCTTGGTTCGTAGTCATGTCTTTCGCTTCAGCCAAGCCATTCGGGAAGGGGCGCAAAGAGAAGGCCTCATTTGTGGCGAGGGCGGCGAAATACTGCTCGGTGTTCGCAAATCCTCGGACATTGAGCGCGACTCATTGGTGGACAAAGCCAAAAGAAGTGATATTAGCGAGTCTCAAACATAGACGGCTGAAATAGTTTTAAACCGGTTCGGTCCGGACGCCGACCATCACTCAGGACACGGCGCGGATTAGGTTCGATTCGGTAAGCATCGAGGTTGATGCTGAAGAAACCAATAAAATCATTTTATTTCCACCATCTTCTTATTTCCCGGAAATAATCGGGTTTTCCGGGTGAATAACCATGAACACAAGAGGATCATATGTTAGATATCACCAAGTTAATTGTTTATGTGAATGGCCGCTTTGTTCCCGGGCCGGAGGCCGGCATTTCAGTCTTTGATCGGGGCTTGTTGTACGGTGACGCTGTTTTCGAAGGAATTCGCGAGTATTCCGGCCGAGTCTTCAAGCTGGACGAACATATCGACCGGTTATACGACTCGGCGCAAATAATTGCACTGCACATTCCTTTGAGCAAAAACGAAATAAAGGAAATCATCCTCGAAGTCCTGCGCCGCAATCAACTCCAGGACGCCCATATCCGTCCTATTATTACCCGTGGTTGCGGGCAGATGGGGGTTCATCCAGGCCCCGGCCTTGTCCCGACCATCATCGTTTTTGCCCATCCCTGGGCGCCGTTCCTCGGCTCGGAAGGTATCACCATGAAAACCACCGCCATCCGGCGCATTCCTCCCCAGTGCCTCGATGCCAAGGTCAAGCATGTGGGTTATCTGAACAGCATCCTCGCCGGTTTGGAAGCGGACATAGCCGGCGCTCAGGAAGCGCTGATGCTGGACATCAATGGTTTAGTGACCGAAGGCCCCGGTGAAAACTTCCTTATCGTCAAGCACGGGGCAGTGATTTCACCGCATACTATCAATATCCTCAACGGGATAACTCTGCGGACGGTCATGACTCTGGCCCGCGAGGCCGGAATCAGCGCCGTGGAAAAGAACTTGACTTTGGGCGATGTATATACTGCGGATGAAGCCTTTGTATGCGGAACAGGAGCGGAAATAGTCCCGGTCCGTGAAGTGGACGGGCGGCGGATCGGCGCGAGCGTTCCCGGCCCCATCACCTGTCAACTGACCACGGCCTTCAAGGAACTCGTTCGCAGGGAAGGCACCGCCGCTTATTGAGGGTCGTCTTAAAAACGTTGGCTTAGTTAAAGCGCCCCGCGGCAAGTCACGGGGTTGGCCGTAATTCACCACTTGCGGGCACCGAGGCGCGTAACTCCTGGCTGCAACGCTCGTTTCCCGATTTTGGCTCCTCGACGTATGGTGAATACGCCTGCGGGCCAAAATCGGTCCAACTTCGCGTTTCGCCTAGGATTTACGCACCATATCCGCGACTTGATGGTGGATTTAGGTCGGCGTTCGCCGAAATGTTGAAGCTCCCCGCGGCGAGTTGCGGGGAATCTTCGACATGTAAGGAAGGAGTGTTTAATTTTTTTGCTCGCTAGCCAGCGGCAAGCCGCTGGGAATGCGCTCGCCTGCATGTTCAAAGGGAGGTGGTGGGGAAGCCATATTTTGCCGGCGTGTTGTTTTAAGAACATTATTTTATGTACCCCTTAAGGAGGAGGAATTCGACATGTCCAAGCCGTATCGTTTCATGGTGATCGCGATTATGCTCGTCCTTGCGGGCTCGATCGTGTCGGCCAACAGCGCCTTTGCCGCTGCTCAAGAGATTAAAATCGGTAATATTGCTCCACTGACCGGTCCGATTGCCACTTATGGCCAGTCCCATAAGAATGGGGTTGAGCTGGCGGCCGCTCAAATCAACGAAAAAGGCGGCCTGTTGGGAAGCAAGGTCGTGATCCTTCACGAGGACGACCAGGGTGATCCGGTGATAGGGGCCAACGCCGCCCACAAATTAGTGGAAAATGACAAGGTTTTAGCGATTATCGGTCCGGTTCCCAGTAAAATCGGCATGGCCGTGGCGCCGATTACCGAAGAAGCCAAGGTCGTGACTGTGGTTACCGGGACCAATCCGCAGATCACCAAGGGAAAGAAATATGTTTTTCGTAGTTGCTGGACCGACGACTTTCAGGGTTTGGTAATGGCCAAGTTCTGCCACACCGATCTAAAAGCCAAAAACGTCGCCGTTCTATATGATCTGGGCAACGATTACGCCAAGAGCTGTTCGGAAATTTTCACCAAGACGTTTAAGGAATTGGGCGGCGCCGTCCTGGCCGTTGAAACCCATTCCAGCGGCGTAACCGATTTCCGGGCGCAACTCACGAAAATAAAGGGACTCAACCCCGAAATCTTCTACTTCCCGGATTTTTACAATGACGCGAATCTGATCGCCAAGCAGGCCAAGGACATCGGTCTAAAGGCCGGACTTATCGGCGCGGATGGTTGGGACTCGCCCGATCTGGATTTGGCTTCCCTGGAAGGCGCCTATTATACCAGCCACTTTTCCAAGGAAGATCCCCGCGCGGAGACCAAGGCCTTTGTCAGCGCGTATAAGGCCAAATACAACGCCGAACCCGACTTGTTGGCCATCATGGGCTATGACGCCGCGTTGTTGGTTTTCGATGCCATCAAAAGAGCCGGCAAGATGGACGGCGAGGCTGTCCGAGCCGCCATGGCCGCCACCAAAGATTTACCCGGAGCTCAGGGAAACATCAGCTTTGACGCCAATAACAATCCGACCTCACTGCCGGCCGCCATCCTGACGGTAAAAAAGGGCGCGGTCGCTTACGTCAAGACTTTTCAGCCCTAACCGCTAGAGGTTATTCGTGAGGAGGCAACTTTTTATTTGCTTCCTCACGACCCATTGACGAAAGGGTTTTGTCCATGGATCAATTTCTCAATCAGCTCATCAACGGGCTGCAGATGGGGACCATCTACGCGTTGATCGCCTTGGGCTATACCATGGTGTATGGTATTATCGGCCTGATTAATTTCGCCCATGGCGATCTGATTATGGTCGGCAGCTATGTGGCCTTTTTTCTGGTCTTTTCTTTCAATATCCCGTCGTTTTCCCTCGCTCTCCTCCTGGCCATGTTAGTCTGCAGCGTCTTCGGTGTGCTGATGTTCCGTATCGCCTATCGGCCGTTACTCCACCGACCGCGATTGGAGGCTCTCATCACGGCGATGGGCGTTTCGCTTTTGCTGGAAAACGGAGCACGCACTCTGCCTTTCATCGGTCCCAACTACCGACGTTTCCCGGACATTATCCCGCTGGAAAAATACTATTTGCTGCCAGACGTGATGATCAACAATATTCAGATCATAAATATCGTGGTCGCTTTAGTGTTGATGGTCATCCTGCAATACATCATCAAATATACCATGGTCGGTATGGCCATGCGCGCCACCGCCCTTGATCGCGACGCCGCCAGAATGATGGGCATTAACATCGACTTTGTCATCGGAGTGACCTTCGCCATCGGCGGCGCTCTGGCCGGAGCGGCCGGGGTCCTGGTGGCCGTATCGTATCCTCTTATCAATCCCTATATGGGCATTCTGCCAGGCTTAAAGGCGTTCGTGGCCGCCGTCTTCGGCGGTATCGGGAGCATCCCGGGCGCCGTGGTCGGGGGATTGATCATGGGTGTTTTGGAAACCTTCGCCACCGCCGCTTATTCCCAAATGGCCGAAGGCTTCTTCTTTCTAGTCCTGATTGCCGTCCTGCTATTCCGGCCCGCCGGATTAGTGGGCAAAAAATTGCTGGAGAAGGTATAGATGCGATTCTTCACGCGTCGGGACGCCGCTGTCGCCTTGGCCATCCTGCTGGGCTATGTTCTGCTGAGGGTTTTAAACTCGGCCGACCTTTTATCCAACTATATCCTTTTCGTCATCATGGGCGGACTGATCAATGCGATGATGACGGTGAGTCTCAATGTCGTCACCGGCTTCACCGGCCAGTTTTCCATCGGTCATGCCGGTTTCATGGCCATTGGCGCTTATGTTTCCGGCATTTTCACCCAATTGATTTTCCAGGTTACGCCGGAAACCCATTTTCTCCTGCGTCAGGGCATTTTCCTCATCAGCCTGCTGGCCGGATCGCTTGCCGCGGCCATAGTCGCCTACCTCATCGGCATTCCGACTTTAAGGCTGAAAGGAGATTATCTGTGTATCGCCACTCTGGGTTTCAACCAGATTGTCGTGGTTCTGCTCAATAATCTCGATTTCGTGGGTGGCCCCCGCGGCTTCACCGGACTGCCCAAGCTGAGCAATCTGGCCTGGATCATGGCGATAACCGCGGTCAGCGTCATCGTCATGCGCAACTTCATATATTCTATTCACGGCAGCCAGTGCATCGCCGTCCGGGAAGATGAAATCGCCGCGGAATCCCTGCGTATCAACACTACGCGCTACAAGATCATCGCTTTCGTGTTGGCTTCGTTCTTTGCCGGCACCGCCGGCGGTCTGCTGGCCCATCTCGTGCAACTGGCCCACCCCACCCAGTTCACTTTCTTGAAATCCATTGATATTTTACTGATGTTAGTCATCGGCGGAATAGGCAACATTCGCGGATCGATCATCGCGGCCCTGGCCTTGACCCTGTTACCGGAAGTATTACGTTTTTCCCAGGACCTGCGCTTGGTTATTTATCCAATTATCCTGATTGTTTTCGTCATTAAAAACCCCCTGCCCTACTTGAAACGTAAAACGGAACAATTCGGCAGGTTCCTACTCCGGCAGTCCGGCCAAGGCAAGATGTGAAGCTATGCCGCTTTTAGAGATTAATGACCTGGGCATTGATTTCGGAGGTCTGCACGCCGTCGACGGGTTTAACGCCGCTCTCGAACCAGGGGAACTCGTGGGGCTGATCGGCCCCAACGGTGCGGGCAAGACCACGGTATTCAATCTGATCAGCTCTTTCCACCCTCCCAGTCGGGGGTTGGTCTATTTGCTGGGCGAAAAAATCACCGGCCTCAAACCCTACCAAGTGGCTGAACGGGGAATAGTCCGCACTTTTCAGAACATCCGCCTTTTCAAGGAGTTGAGTGTCGTGGACAATGTGCGCATCGCGCACCATCCTTTTGCCCGATATGGAATATTTGACGCCATTTTCCGCAACCAACGCTTCCACACGGGTCAGAAGTTGCTTCACGATGAAGCCATGGACTTGCTCGCCACTTTTGGTCTTATGAATCGAGCTTCGGAAATCGCCAAGAACCTGCCTTACGGCGAGCAGCGCAAACTGGAAATCGCCAGGGCCCTGGCCACCAAGCCTAAATTGCTGCTTTTAGACGAACCGGCGGCCGGCATGAATCCTCAGGAAGCCCAGAGTTTGATGGAATTGATTGAATTCATCAAGGAGAGATTTTCCTTGACGATTTTCCTCATCGAGCACCAAATGCGCGTGGTGATGGGTATCTGTCGGCGTATCCTGGTCATGGACTTCGGGAAGATCATCGCCCAGGGAAATCCTCGTGAAATTCAAAACAATCCCATGGTGATCGAAGCCTACCTGGGCAGAAAGAGTCGACGGCATGCTCCTAGAGATTAAGAACCTGGAAGTCTATTACGACGCGATCCATGCCTTGCAAAACCTGTCCCTGGAGGTGGATCGCGGCGAAGTCGTGACCCTGATCGGGGCCAATGGCGCCGGAAAAACCACAACCTTGCGCACGATCTCGGGTTTGGTTCGAGCCAAGGGCGGCGGCATTCTCTTCGACGGACATGACTTACTGGCTGAAAAACCCCATAACGTCGTCGGGCTCGGCATCTCCCATGTGCCGGAAGGACGACGGGTCTTTAGTCAATTGAGCGTGCGGGAAAATTTGGTGTTAGGCGCATATACCCGCCGAAAAAAGCACGAAATCGAAGAAAATCTTCATTTGGTGCTGAATCGCTTTCCACGCCTGCGAGAGCGCTTAAAACAAGCCGCCGGCACGTTATCCGGCGGTGAGCAGCAGATGCTGGCCATCGGCCGCGGTCTGATGTCCCGCCCGCGCTTATTGCTTCTGGACGAACCATCCATGGGACTGGCCCCGATCATCGTGGAACAGGTCTATGAGGTCATTCGGGAAATAAGTATCGCCGGTATAACGATCCTGTTAGTCGAGCAAAATGCTCAAATGGCTCTCAGCGTGGCTCACCGAGGCTATGTCCTGCAGAGCGGTCGCCTGGTCCTCTCCGGCTCCGCCGACGAACTGTTGGCCGATCCGGCCGTCCAGGAAGCCTACCTGGGCGAAACCGATGAGATGACGGAGCCGTCACCTACCACAAATTAACGCAAAGTTAGGTAAAAAATCCAGCCGGCCTCCAAACTAGAGCATGGCAATCAGGCAATAATCTCCATACTTCACCCATAAGCCGGCGTCAGTATCCAGAGGAAAAGCTTTATATTTTCTTATTCCGGATAAATTCTTCCAACTCCCGACGCCAGGGCAGCGATTGTTGAGCCCCTGCTTTGGTCACGCATAGCGCCCCGGCGGCATTAGCCCAGCCGATGGCTTCCACTAACGACTTTCCTTCGGATACGGCCACGGCCAGAGCGCCGTTAAAAGCGTCGCCCGCGGCGGTGCTATCCACGCTCGGGACGGAATATCCGGGGAAATGCCGGAAAGTCCGGCCATCATCCAGGTAGGCCCCTCGATCGCCGGCTTTACATAAAACCAAGCCGATGCCGGTAGTTGCGTGCAAACGACGGCAGGCTTCCGCTATTTCTTCAACAGTCGAAGTGGGCAGACCAACCAGGGTCTGAAGTTCGTGTTCGTTGGGAGTAATCAACCAGACTCGCTCCAGGGGCAGTTGGTCCAACGGCTGAGCCGGAGCCGGGTCTAAAATGATTTTAGGGCCGTTGGCGGGCAGTTGCCGGAGCAGACTGGCGATCGTTTCCAGGGGTACTTCCAATTGCAGAAGAAGCCACGACGCCTGCTTTAGTTTAGGCAGCACCTGAGCCACATATTCGGGAGATACTCGAGCGTTCGCCCCCGCCAGTATGGCAATGGAATTCTCTCCGCCAGCTTCCACCCAGATATGGGCCATACCGGTCGGAGCGTCATCACAAAAAAGAATGTCATCGGTCCCGACGTCGCTCTCTTTCAGCGACTGCAATAATTTCGGTCCATACATATCCCGGCCCAAGGCTCCGAACATGGAGACCATGCTGCCCAGTCGACCGCAAGCCACGGCTTGGTTGGCGCCCTTCCCTCCCGTATACTGGCTGAAAGAGCAGGCGGAAACCGTTTCTCCGGGCCGGGGAAATCGCTCCATCCTCGTGACGAAATCCAGGTTTAAACTACCTAGTATAGCTATAGAAGACACCTTCTCCTCCATGCCGGAACAATGCCTTTTTATCTCCGATATCGAGAATCCGGAGGCTTGCATGAATCTCGGACGATCAATTCGGTGGGCAGAATCATTTTGACCGGTTTTTTATCTTTATCCTTGATTCTGTTCATCAACAGCTCGGACGAAATCGCGGCTATTTCCTGCTTGGGCTGAGCCACGGTGGTTAATTTCGGTATGGTCAGCGAAGCTAACGATATATCGTCGAAGCCGACCAATGAGAGTTGATCCGGGACCTTGATATCCATTTCATAAGCCGCCAGTAAAGCGCCAAAGGCCATCATATCGTTGCAGGCAAAAACAGCGGTGGGCCGAGGCGAGTTAGTCATAAGAGTTTTCAAGCCGTCGTATCCGCTCCGACTTTGAAAATTTCCATAAATCACCATATGTTCGTGAATAGGCAAACCTGCCGCCTTGAGGGCGTCCTTAAAACCGACGACCCGTTGAGTACTCGGGGAGATATTGGCCGGGCTGGCAATACAACCGATGTTTTGATGTCCCAGTTCGATCAGATAAGAAGCGGCCGCATAACCGCCCCGGTAATTGTCAACTAGGACGGTATCGACGTCGAAACCCTGGATTTCACGATCAATAATCACTTTCGGCACCCGGTTGTCGAAAATTGCTTCGATATTCCGTTTATCCCCGCCGGTGGAGACGAAGCAGATGCCGTCCACTCCTTTTTCGATCAAGAACTCAAGATAGATAGTCTCCTTTTCTATCTTGTTATCGGTATTACAGAGGATGACGCTGTGGCCCAAATCGAAGAAAGCGCTTTCAATCCAGCGGGCGATTTCCGCGAAAAACGGATTGGTGTTATCCGGGATAACCATGCCGATAGTGTGCGTCGTCTTCCGTCTCAGGCTGCGCGCCAAACCGTATGGTTGATAATTAAGGGCTTTGATCGCCGCCATGACGGAGGAACGAAGTTCATCACTGACATACCTGGTGTTATTGCCGACGTGGGAAACC
>JADFXS010000646.1:0-1804 GCA_015233515.1 Deltaproteobacteria bacterium
AAGTGCAAAAACGAGGCGCACCCTGGGTTTTGGATCGCGAATTTAAAATTAAAATCGAAGCTGATTACATCGTCTGGCCGACGCCGGAAGATTGGGCCGCCGGCCGCGCCACCGTCATAACCTTCCCGGAGAGCCAAGGAAGCGGAACTCCTCCGGAATTGGCCGCTTATCTCGCCCAAAACGGCGTCAAGGTCCTGGATTATTACAGCCGAGGCCACCTGATCGGGCCCGAACCACGACGTGACGCCGAATCAATCGCTCCGCCACCGGTGGAAGATTGGCGGCACAGCGACTACAATGAATTCGCTAAAGCCATCTTGAAACTGGTCGGACAACCTTTTGAATCCGATATCAACATCCCTCTCCTGGCCGGCGGGTCGGCGGGCGCGGATATCAATATCAACACTCAAGCCCCCATTTTTTTCAGCCGGGCTGGAGTAAATTACATAATCGCCGCCGGCGGTCTGGCCCCGGAAGTGCAAAAGCTTCTAGAAAATCAGAGATACGCGGTCATTAATTGCCGCCATGGTGAAAGCGCCCAGGGTCTGGCCTTGAGAATTCTGTCCGCCTTGGGTATCAAGGCCGAACCCGGATTAACCGTCGCGGGTCAAGGGAAAACCGCGGGCCGAAGCATTGAAGTCACCATGCCCGGAGTTCTTTTCAAAAACGGCGGAACCGACATGCTCTTGACGTCCACGAGTATCCCGCCGACCTTGGTTCCGTTGGTCAACCGTCCAAATTTAAAGGTAGTTCGTTATATTATTTCCAATCCGACTTGACCGATTTATGCCGAGCCAAGAAAGGAGCAGGTAACCTTGATCGGAACCCCTTCCCTCGATGCCCGTCGCGAAGCATGGTTTCATAGCTTTTTGGACGAAAACCATCTGAATTATCGAACATCGCCGGCCATGGTCGCCTCTCCGGCCCAGATGAAATTCATGGTCTATTTGGAGCCCGGTCAAAATTTCTATCCTTGCACCGAGCGCATGTTCGAAGAGATCATGGCTCGAGTCAAAAGCCCTATTATCGGTGAAAAATACAATGAGCTCTGGTCGCGCATTTCCAGTCTGATAAAAAAGGCCATCGACGACCCGGCTCGAGTCGATTTCATCCGCGACTTGCTATATATAAAATTCCAACATGAAACAGGTAACTATAACGTCATCCCTTCCCGGGTGGAAAAACGGCTTTATAAACTCTTTGTGGTCACCACCCAGGTTGAAGACCCGTTTATCGAAGATAAGATTTCTCGCAACCAGAAGGCGGCTGATATTCTAAACAGCGCCGATTTCATTAAAGCCGTCAACAATATCCAAGGCATCCAAGACTGCCTGGCGCCCTCGCCTGATTTGAGCCTGGAGCTATTACGCCGGCGCATAGACGCGGCCAAACTCCGGCGCTTGTTTCAAGCCTCGGTTCAAAGTTCCTTGTGGGAAACCAATCTACCTCTGCCGGCGACCGACGAATGGCAAAAAATTTTTCAACGACCGGTGGAAGGCGACGGATGGGAGGCTTTGGAAAACTTTTTGCTTACTCCCGCCGCCGGTTTGGCCGGTCATTGGGTCCGACGAAAAATATTATATCTGGCGGACAAAACCGGCGAAATAGTCTTCGACCTGGCCGCCATCCAAGTCATGGTCAGTCTGGGCCACACGGTGATTTTAGCGCTAAAGGAAGCAGCGTATTATCATTTGGTTTACCTGGGAGATGTGGTCAATGATCCGACCCTGAAAAACATGACGCGCAAAGCCGAAGTGTTAACGGCCCGCAACCTGACTAAAAACCAATTGGCCGCTTCTTTCCG
>JADFXS010000646.1:1952-2182 GCA_015233515.1 Deltaproteobacteria bacterium
GACACCAGCTTCGAGTTTACTCAGGATATCTACAGTCTGGCCGCCGGATCCGATGGAGCGTTAAGTGTCGGTTTCAAACCTCTCTGTCCCAAGGTCGTCCGCTTTTCCACCGCGGACCTGGAAGCCAAGGCGGGAGAGATCGTTACTCAAATGCGCGACGCCAAGGAACGGGGCATGAATATCATGTTCTATAGCGGAATTGTCGGCTCCATCCCTGGCGAAGTCGACAC
>JADFXS010000647.1 GCA_015233515.1 Deltaproteobacteria bacterium
CCTATATACCCAAACCGGAATTAGCGGAGTAAACCCATGAATCAAATTGATGATACTTCTTCTTATTTAGATCAAGTGGAGCGTCCGACCCTGATCCTCGACGTAAACCGGTCCAAAAACAATCTGGCCCGCATGAAAGCAAAGGCGGACAAGAACCAAGTCTTTTTTCGGCCTCATTTTAAAACCCATCAATCCGCATCTGTCGGGAGATGGTTTCGGGAAGGCGGAGTTTCGGCCATTGCCGTCTCATCCGTAGATATGGCCTTATATTTCGCGCGCCATGGCTGGAATGACATTACTCTGGCATTTCCGGTCAATCCGCGTCAATTAGCCGCTATCAACAGCTTAGCGGCCGCCATCAAACTCAATCTGTTAGTGGAATCCCTGGAGATGGTGGAGTTTTTAAACCAAAACTTGACCTCTCCGGTCGAAGCGTGGATTAAAATCGATGTTGGGTATGGTCGAACCGGCATCCCTTGGAATCAGGCGGACCAGGTGAAGGCGGTGGCGCGCGCCATGGTCGATAGCCCAATCAAACTTTCCGGCTTACTGACTCATACCGGCCATACCTACCAAGCCAAGTCGGTAACTGAAGTTCAAACCATTACCTCCGAAGCTATTTCCAGACTTTCCGGCCTCAAGTCAAGTCTGATTGAAGCCGGTTTGGGTCCTATTCTCATTTCCGTGGGCGATACGCCGGGCTGCAGCCTGGTAGACGATTTTTCCGGTGTGGATGAACTGAGGCCGGGAGTTTTTATTTTCTACGATCTAATGCAACTGGCTCTGGGCGCCTGCGCGGAAACCGATATCGCCGTGGCCGTGGCTTGCCCGGTTGTGGCCAAGCATCCAGAGCGAGATATAATCATCATTTACGGCGGGGCCGTCCATTTGTCCAAGGACTACATTATAGCTCCGGACGGAACCAAATGTTTTGGCCGAATCGCCCGGCCCCAAGCGGATGGCTGGGGTCCACTCCTCCCCGACGCCCAAGTAATCTCGGTTTCCCAGGAACATGGTCTGGTCCGCGTCCCGGCGGAAATAATGAAACAGGAGACTTGGTCATGGTCATTCCGGTGCACGCCTGCTTATGCGCGGATAAGCTCAGGCGCTATCTGACTCTGAGCGGACAATGGTTAGAGATGGGCTGGTGGTGATATTTCAAACCTGAGTCAATAAGGTCAAGGTCACGGATGTTGCACCTTCGGGCGCTGTTTTCAACCACTTCAAGCCCAAAGTAATAATTTGACCTTGACCCGAGAAACGACGGACGACCGAAGTCACATCACCGGCGATGACGGTCGCCCGGGAAACATCGACAGAATCACGAAACTCTCCCGCGAACAATCCGAGCCGCATCGATCGGTCAAGTTCCGGTTGGTCCGTCTTTTCAGGTTGGACAAGACCAAAAACTTGAACGCCGATTTCATCCCCTTCGGAGATGCCGGTCATCGCCCCGGGGGTTACGCGAAGAAAGGCTCGTTTAAGCCGCTTCATGTCCATCCAAGCCGGCGCTTGCCCGGTGTATAACCTAAAATATTTATCCACATCGCCGGTTGGCCGAGGTTGGAGAGAAATTTCGACCAAATTTTCGCTTTGTTCCCCACGCTGGGAAATCTGGAGTTCGGTCCTGACTCGATCAACCGGCCATTTGGCCATGAGCCACATCATTTTTGCCAAGGCGGCTTCCGGAGTCATATCCAGGCCGCTGACCACGCCTCTGGTCATCAGCCCTTCACTGGCGGCATAATGCCCTTGTTGCACCGATCCTTCCAGGCATTGAGTGACATTCAGAATGATTCGCCCGGGACCGGGGCCGCCTTTGATGGCCTCGGCAATGACCTGAAGAAAGCCTTCATGACTTGGCGCATTCCCCGCGCCATAGGTCCTAAGAATCACTCCTTTTATATCGGATAGGTTCAGAACGGCCGCCAGACGTTCCGGGTTCAAGCCGGGAAAAAGGCTGATGTCCATTATGTCCGTAGTCAGGGCTCGATCAACTCTGAAAGGATAACGTTCGTTATCCGGAGCAGGCCTGACGGCGGATTGGTTAATACGGATGCTTTCGCCGATGGTTCCCAACCGGGGGTAGTTTGGCGAATCAAATCCTTGCCAAGCGAGGGCGCTGACTTTGCGAGCCCGGTTACCTCTGAGCAAGCGATCGCCGAAGCATATGCAAACTTCG
>JADFXS010000062.1 GCA_015233515.1 Deltaproteobacteria bacterium
CAACTTAATCGGAAATTATGCTTTCAAGCACCGGGGGGGCGGAGGAGCATCATGCCGAAACCGAAGGCGCGGTGGCGTCCGATACCATGGGCCAGCATGGCCGCGAACGTTTCCGGATCGCGAACCGTTAGATCACCACGGAAAAGTGCGTCCGGCCTTTCAATTTTTCGGATTTGGCCGGTCCTTTTCGGGTGGAATTGGCGTTTGCATTTTATTCGGCGAAAACCGGTTAAAAAAACTCCGTCCGGCCATAACTCGACCGTCGGCGGAAGAATCGATCCGTCAAGATTGATGTACCCACCGTTAGGTTTGGTGGCGGCTTTCATTCGGTGAATAAGCCAAGAGAGATACACTTCGACTCGGCCGGGTAAGGGTTCGCCGTTTTTCCTGGCCCGATCGAGGGCCGCCAGAAAGACGTCTCGTTCACAATCGCCTCGGCTGATCGGACAAACGCGGACTTCAAAACCCAATCTACGCCCTACAATCCACTTGACCGGCATGGCTTTTCCAGCGGCTATCGCCCAATCACACGCTTCCAACACCGTGGGATCGGCAAAGGAACAAGCATATTCATGCAAGGTTCGGATGTCATGTGGGCAATAACCCAGCAGTCGTAATCCATTTTTTCCTTCAAAGACGCGAAACGGTTTCGGGGCCAGATCGCCAAGGGCTGCGCTGAGCCAGGCATGGACGGCATAACCGAAATCTTCATCATGATCGCTTTCATGCCCGAATGATTTTGCACAGCGTATAAGCTTGAGCGCGTCTAATGGCAGTTCCACCATGAACATTATGAATTCTCCCGAATTATTCCTTCGACCACCATGCGGCTGCCGGAATGCCATTGGTTGCGCCAATCCCTCAGATCGTAGATCGGTTTAATTTGTCCCGGTTGTTTCTGGTCTATTCCGGCCGGCCAACGGGCGCTCATGACTTCCGAGGCCGAACGGTATTGGCAGACATATCGGGGAATAGACGCGAGCATGCTTATGACGTTCCGGCCGTGACTCCGCTGGAGAAAGATTGGAATCGAAGGCAGGCAGGTCTTTCGACCGATAAACAAAGGACGGGCCGGACGGTTCAAGGCCTTTTCCAGAGCATTGAGGTCGGGGTCTCGATCGTCAGTCAGGGTGATAGCGGAAGTTAGAACGCCATTAGCCCAATAATGGCGATAACGTTGATGGGTGCCCATTCTAGCCGCGAGACCACCCTCACGATGCTCCGGCTCCCCGCGAGTGGTCCAACCCTTCTCGCACATCTTGATTTGCCCTAAATCAACGGTGTGGTAGTCAATGATCAGCTCCGGCTCAATATCCCAACGGGAGGCGACGATCAGTCTTTCTTGAAGCTGCTCGATATCCTTACTTGCGTTGTGAGTCCAGCCCAGCGCATTGGCAACCAATCCCGCAAAGAGCGACAATCCGGGAAAGCGATCGGTGAAGTTGTGCTGGTCGACTTTTACTCCTCCGAAGCTCATCAACGGTGCATCGAAGCGTAGGATCAGGCCTTCCATCAGGCGGCCCCGAAAATAGAGTCTAGCGCGGCAGTGATCGAATCCCGTAAAGGGGCCTGAGGTACGTCGAGCACCTTTTCCGTTGATTGTATGGAGGATACGAAACGACGTTCCGGGCGACCATACATGGCATCAAGCTGCTGCAAATGTATTCCCAAGGCGTCTATCGTTTGCTGTAGAGGATCATCATTCAGCTTGACGGCCTTGAGATAAGCATTGGCCAGGGTTCGGGGTTGAGCAGCGCCTGTTTCCAATAACACACAGGCGGCTCGAGCATATGGGGCGGTAGCGCCGAGTTTGGCGCCGGGACTGACCATAGTGACGGCCTTGATCAGTTGAACAAGTACCTGGCGGGTATCATTGATAATTTCATTTGTCTGCCGTTCCCACTTTTGGGGGGAACAGCCGCAGAGGTTGGAAATCAACAGCGGTATGTCGACCACCACATAACCATAAAACAATCCGGCGCCTATCTCCATGTCGCCGGCGTGAGCAGCGCCGGCGTCTTCGAATTCTTCTTTCAAATCGTCGATGACCGTGAAGTAATCGACTTCAGTATTGAGAGGGTGAACGGTGAAGGCGTGGGCCACATGCACGGCCGCATCGGAGCGGGCTAAAATGTCGGAAGTGACAAATCGTCCAAAAAGCGCTCCTTCGATCCCAACGATCGGTTTGTTCAATCCGGCGGCGATGCAAAGAGCTTGGAGATTGTTTTTTTGGGCTTTCAAGCGGGTTTCTAACACTTTTACCGGGTCTTCCTCGGCTTTGGCGCATTCGATGATCAACATGACCAAATAGTCGGCTTCCGGCTTTCCAAAAAGCACCGGTTGTTTCAAGCGGAGAGAGTTGGTTTTGTCTGGTCCACCCTGAATAAGTCGTTTGAGCAGGGCTTCGGTCAGGCGGCGGGCGATGTTTTCCGGTATCCCTGATTCAATGACGCGGCGCAGAATTTCCCTCTCGAAAAACATCCGGGAACGAAGCCCGCCGGGGAAATCGAGATTCCGATGAAGTTCGTCCCGCCAATGCTTTTTCAGGCATTGGGAAGAAATTCTAACACGCTCGGCATTACCGAAAGGAATGCGTTTGGCCAGTCCGGCATCATCACGATTTAGCAAAGCGGCGGCAAAGGAGGTCTACGTGTGGATTTGCAGATAACGCTCAATTATGCCTCCCGGTTTTTAAAAGGCGTTGAGCGGTAAAAGTCACGAGCGATACGAGTGTTGATTTTTTCGCGGGATTCAGGATCTCGACAAAAGAGCAGTTCCGCCAACTGTGACCAGTCGATGGCCACGTCCTTGGCGGTCAGCTGACGAGCGGCTCGCAGGATCAGAGCCCGCAGGGTATCACCATTCGCGGATAGCAAACGTTCCATGCGGCTTTCCGCATATCCGGCCTCGGCAAGGGCTTGTCCCAGGGAAATGGCGGGATTGAACCCTCCGTTTCTTTGCCTGGCCATGGCGCAGATCAGAGTCCGCCAGTCAGCCCGCCAAGGTCCGTTTTGATAGGCATCTTCGATATATTTAATGACAAAACGATGGAAAGCCAATGGCGCGGCGCCATCGATACCCATGCGTTTCAGCGCGGCTCTTTCCCCGATAGGAAAATTTTCGCCGGCCAGCACTTCGGCCATTTCGCGAACAGAGGCCCAAATCGGGGTTTGTTTAATTTCTGTCATGTATTTCCTCCAAGAAGCCCGAGAAATGTTTACGTAAACCCATGGATAGTCGTCCTGTGGCATGAGTTTTGGCTCGGTAACTTCTTCCACCGCGGGTCGGTGCGCGCAACATGGCTCGATTCAGGGTTTGCTGGGCCAGGTCGCGTAAAATCAACACCCAGGGCCGTAGAGCCGCATTGTCGTCCGGTTCATCCGGTATGGTCCATAACCAATCGAAGTAGCGCAATCGCCAGGAATTGAGAAAGGGCGCGGCGGCCGATTCGACCCAAGCACTGACCTCTCGTTTGTCCATATTCAAAGAATTCGGCCCTCCTTGAAGCAGAGCGAAGAGTGCGGGACGCAAAATTTTCCGGAGAATATCGCCGGCTATTTCGATTCCCATTCTGGAGATTCTGGCCAGACGATCATGGCTCGCGCCTTGACCGAACAAAATTGGACGCACTTGTTCCGGGATGCGGATGGCGGCTTCGTGGAAACCGCCGGTAGTGCCTTGTCCACGAATCAGGACCGAGGCGCAAAACCATCCACTTCCGTCTTGCGCGGAAGGCTCTTGCATGGCGGCCGGGTAGTAACCGTCGCCTAACAACAGAGTCCGAAGCAATTCAGGTTTAAAGCCTAATTCCGAAGGAGAAAGTGCGCAGTTCTTTTTTTCGTTGATCGGAATCCAGGGGTCGCCGAGGCAGCCCTGTTGTTCCTTGGCTGCTACCCGAGGGCAGGTGGAAGGTGCGCCAAAGACCTTAATGTTCCGGCCATCTCCGATGAGCCTGACTCGGCGGGCGGTTTCTATGAAAAAAGGATCGAGTTGGGAAAGGGGCAGGCTGTCCAAACCATCCCAGGGCGTGAGCCAAAGTAGTACCTGCCCGTCGTTTTGATATGGGTAAGGAGGGCGCAGCAAGGATTTCCTTTGTTCCAGAAGGCGTCGAGTGTCTCGGATAAAGCGGGCTCCGAGGCGGAACTCGCTCTGCCAACCGACACAAACCCGGCTGCCAAAACCGCCGTTCATGCGAGCAATGCCGTAGTTGCCATGACCTAAAAATCCCGATGATGTTTGCAGGTTGATCAAGGCGTAACACCAGCTTTCCGAATCGGTATAACTAGCCCTGGCGGTCTTGACATCGTGGTTTTTGGCGGTTTGGAGCACGTCCAAAGTGTCGGAAGCAGTGGCTTTCAATCTATAGTCTTGATGTAAAACTCTCCGTTTGGAGGCCGGAGGTTGCATGACCGCCGGAACGCCAGGGTCTTCCACCAAGAGGGTAAAACCACTATCATCATTGCGGCCCGCCAGTCGGCGAAGGCTGGTCCGCCAAAATGCCGCCGTTTGGCTCGGCTCGGTTTCGCCTGATTTTGCCAGAACCGCTCCGGCCAGATAACAGAGAAAGATATGAAATACTTCTTCTTGGTGACGTTGCAGGCCGGTAAGACTTTCAATATCATCCTTACCGAGGGACGATAGAAGCTCCGGCAAGCTGAATCGGATCGGACCTGCCGGGGTAAGCGCCCGGAAAACGGGGTCTGTGAGTAGATTCATCATGTCGTTTCTCTTATATTTTCAATTCACCAATAAAACAAAGCACATATTTTTCATGGCCGGCAAGCATCCCGCCATGATTTATTGCTCGTTGGGATTCCATATTGGCAAAATGTGTGCCATTGAGGATTTTTTTGAATAATATGCTGGAATAACTGGTGTTTTTAAAAAAATAAACAATTAATCATATGGCATACTGTATAGTTTTTATCCAGGTAATCCTGAAAAATCACTCAACAGCGGTCTGTTTATGACTAAGCCCCCGGCGGTGAGCCGATGAGCGACTCACAACAGGGAGTTTCAATGAAATTGAAACCGATCGCGATTTTTGAACATGCGGGCGAGCGCATTCCCCACAATTGCCGCTGGGTTAGCGAGCAAGAAAGCTCAAACGCGTTCGTTCCTTGCATGCCGAAGATTCCTCGCGGAATGCTGCGAGGAAATTCAACTGTTTAACGTTCTATATCGTTAATTCAATCAATGCTTGTGAAAAACAACGGCGGGACAAGAGGGGCTCTTGATATAATCAAGTCATTATTTCTGGTCTGAATAGAAAAACGCGAGGTTCAATGATGAAGCAAGGTTCGGTTCACCGGAAGCTCCTGAAGGCCCAATTTGTATTTATTATCATTTTAATCATCGTCCTGACTTCCCTGGCCTTGAAGGGTTGCAGTAATTCAGGCGGCGGAAGCGGGGGTGGTGGAAGCGGCGGAAGCGGGGGAAGCGGGGGCGGCGTCGGCCAAATGGCCATAATCAGCGGTCCCAGACTGGCCCTCGTTACTCAGAATGAGGCCGCCATCTATTGGGACACTAACGCCGCCGGCGTCGGATCGGTCAAATACGGCCTGAGCGGGGGCAATGCTCCAGGATTCAATTCCATTTCGGAAGGCAGTCCCGTTACCAACCATCGCTTCACCCTGACCGGTCTTTCGGCCGGGACCACATATTCTTATCAGGTGTCCACGGAAACCGCCAATTCCGATTTCAACACCTTCACCACTGCGCCGGGGCCGGACAATCCAAGCCCGGTTTTCAAATTCATCACCATGGCCGACAGCCGGGGAGGCAGCGACACCGCGGACATCAACGGTATGCCCCATGCCTTTCACCTGCTGATCAAGGACGCCCTGACCAGAAAAGCGGCCTTCGCCGTTCATGGCGGCGATATTTTTTATGGTTATGCCAAGGACCTCACTACGCAGCGCGCCCTTTACGCGGCATTCAAACGCGCCACCGATCCACTAGCCAAATCCATACCCTTCAAGGTGACGCCGGGCGGACACGAAATGAGCATCCCCGGCGATTTTCCCACCGGTTGGAACTATGCCCCTTTAGAGATATTCAATGAACCGTTCGCTCAGCCTACGGTCATCAAAGGGTACGAAGGCACGGTCTTTTCCTGGGATTGGGGTTCCGGCCATTTCGCCATGGTTGATACCAACCATTATGAAAAACCCGATCCTGACGGAAAAGGACATAACGGGAAACAAATGCTCTACGTGAGCGATGAACAGTTGGCCTGGCTGGAAAACGACTTATCCCGGGCCCAAGCCAGGGGTGCGCGACACCTTTTTGTCATTTCGCACACCCACGCCTTCAGGGGCGTTGGCATGGGACTTTTCTATCAGGCCGACGGATCGTTCGCGAGTTCCGCCGAGCAGCGGGACAAATTCTGGAACGTGCTGACTCGCTTTAACGTCAATGCCTTCATTTGCGGCCATTCGCACCAGTTCCTCGATTCATTGGGCGTGGGCGAAGTGGTGCAATGGCTTAATGGGAATTCCGGGTGCGTGTACCCAGATCCAACTGGAAAAGAGAATCAATACACTCTGTGGACGGTGAACGGCGAAACCGTCACGGCGGAGCTGATCAACAGCCTGGGAGAAATAGGTTACACCAGGCAATTCAGCAGCCGGCAGCCGACCTCGCCCCATATCATGAGAAAAGGTCCGTACCTGCTCTACCCCAACGACAATTCCAGCATGATCGTCATGTGGCAGACCAACAAAACGCCATCGAGAGCCACAATCGAATTTGGGCTGACCGTGAATTGCGAGATTGGTATGGCCACGGTCAACGAAAACGGCGCCGGGGCCAATGAACACCAATTTTCTTACCACATTAAAAATCTTGACCCCGTCCACTCCGTTCCTGTCGGTTCTCGTATCTACTACCGAGTGAACCTGGATGGGGAGGTTTTCAACGGTTCCTTCCTGCTTGCCCCGGACGCAAACTCGACCTCCCTGGTCTTTTACGGATACGGCGATACCATTCTGAGCCGGGCGAACCTGGATAAAGTCAACGCCAGGATCATGGACGACACGAAGAATAATTTCAACAAGGACGCGACTTTTCTCCTGCACGCCGGTGATCTGGCCTGGAATGGCAATGAAGAGCCGTATCTAGACAGCTATTTCGGCCAGCATTACCCCACAACCCAGGAGATGTTGAGACAGATGCCGGTGTTAGGTTGCGTGGGCAACCATGAAGGACAAGTCCCCAAAGGCGCCCCGACCCAGGATCTGGGCCAACAGTTCAGGAAATACTGGCCTCACCAGTTCGTGGCCCGTAATTACTATTCGTTCGATTATGGTCCATTGCATGTAACGGCCATTGACCAATACACCGATTTCAAGCCCGGCAGCGCCCAATACTTATGGATCGAAGAGGATATAAAGAATTCGACCAAACCATGGAAACTGGTTCTTTTCCATCAACCCCCTTATCCCGCCTGGAAGGGCGACGCCTCCGGACAGAACTACCAACTTGGGCTCAACGCTAAAGACTATATCACTCCCCTTTTGGAAAAATACGGGGTGAAAATAGTCGTCAATGGGTATGAACGATTATATGCTCGTTTCCATGTCAATGGCATCACTTACCTGACCTTGGGCGATGGAGCGGCGCCGCCAGTCCCCACCACGAGCATCATCGATCCGCTGCCCGCTCATGTGGTCAAGGTCGAGGCTGTTCGGCATTTCGGCCGGTTCGAGATAAACGGCGCAGCCATGACGGTCAAGGTGATAGACGAATCCGGACGTGACCTCGATTCCTTCAGCATAACCAAATAATCGGGAAGATGTTGATATGCCGGGTGTTATGAGGATTATGCCGATTTAATGAAAAATGCGCTGGAGCGATACTTTTTTAAAAAGATGCTTTTATCCATGATATAAAATGATCCCCAATATGATGATAAAGGAGGTGGACAGCCCGGTTATTGATCAGGTCTCGAGGTCGCGTTGGCTCAC
Source organism: Deltaproteobacteria bacterium (assembly GCA_015233515.1). The sequence goes on from JADFXS010000062.1 coordinate 7,968, forward strand.
AGGCATAACTTACGGATAATTTTAATAAACCATGGACACAACGGAAAATTTTTCTCGATTGAAATTGAAAGCGCTCCAAAGGAGGAATTTATGACCACTACGGATAAATGCTGCACTATCGTTCCCTATTTTAAAATTCATGCCGGCAAAACCGCTGATTTCAAGAATATGTGCGACTTATTTGTAGAGAAATCCGGCAAGGAGCCCAAATGCCTCTATTATGGCTTCAGTTTTGACGGTGATGTCGCTCATTGCCGAGAAGGTTATGCCGATGCCGAAGGATTACTGACCCATTTAGATAATGTCGGAGCCTTGTTACAGGAATGCCTGAAAATAGCCGACCTATTTCGCCTGGAAGTCCATGGTCCTGAAGAGGAACTGGCTAAGCTCCGTCAGCCTCTGGAAGGGTTGAAACCGCAGTTTTTCACCTTGGAGTTCGGTATCCGAAAATAACTGAGTCTATTTGACTGACTTGATCAGTTCCTTGGTCCGGATACAAGTTGATTTGAAACCTGCGAGTCAAGGTAATGTTTCTTCAAAAACCGAAACTGAAAGCGTATCCCACCGGTCGATAACGAAAGAATAGCCAGCTAATGAAAAAATACAGCATTTTCAATGATGTCCTTGGCCCGATCATGCACGGGCCATCCAGTTCCCACACCGCGGCTTCCCATCGGATAGGCCTCATGGCTCGATCGATCCTGGGTGCGCCACCTAAACGCGTGACTATTACCTTTGACCGCCATGGTTCTTACGGCCAGGTCTTTCGGGATCAGGGTAGTGATTTGGCATTTGTCGGCGGGCTTATGGGGTGGGAGATGACCGACGATCGGTTCTTTCAAGCCTTGGATGAAGCCCAACGTCACGGTCTTGATCTGAGTTTCATCGCCGGAGATATCGCTCATGACGATCACCCCAATGCCGTCTTTATACAGCTTCGCTCCGCGGAAGGACACGAGGTAACCGTCTCGGCTCGATCCATTGGTGGAGGTTCCATCGAAATTAACCGCATTGATGACTGGCCGGTGACCATCACCGGCCAGACCCATGAACTGTTGATCTTGGCCGATGCGTCCGCTGAACGGGATTTGTTGGACTTGACCCAAGCCGTCCCGACGTTGCTGAATCCGTCGGACCTGATGAAAAGGGAAGGGCGGATCATGGTTCGGGCCGGCCGGGGGACTCCATGGACCCTTGACCTGTTGAAGTCCATAAAAGATCTTCCGGGGGTAAGCCGAGTTCGCGATATTCCACCGGTTTTTTTTGTTCCTCAGGGACCGGCGGTTATTGCTGATAGCCAAACCTTGGTGGCCATGGCCGAGGATCGCGACTGGTCGTTAGGCCGGTTGGCCCTTTTTTATGAAACCCAACTCCTGGGGTTGACCGAAGCGGAGGTTTTGGCGGAAATGGGACGTCGTCTTTCCGTAATGGAGCAGGCCGTGCATTGCGGTCTTGACGAACCGGAGCAACTTCGCCCGATGCGCCTCCTCAACCCCACGGCCCATCGTATCTTTGAGGCGGAAGCCGAAGGACGCCTGGCTTTAGGTGGATTCCTCACCCGCGCCGCCACTCGAGCCATAGCCGTCATGCACGTCAATGCCGGCATGGGCTTGGTCTGCGCCGCGCCCACCGGGGGATCCTCCGGCGTTCTACCGGGGGTGATGGTGACCATGCTGCAGGATTTAGGCGTAGGACGAGATCGTGTGGTCATGGCCCTTCTGGCCGCCGCGGCCATTGGCCTGGTGGTGTTAATGCGCGGGGATACTTACGCTGCTGAAGTCGCGGGATGTCAGGTGGAAATCGGCTCGGCCGGAGCCATGGCCGCCGCGGCGGTCGTGGAGATGGCCGGCGGCTCGGCCAGGCAAGCTACCGACGCCGCGGCAATTGCTCTCCAGAACACCATGGGCTCGCCATGTGACTTGGTTCAAGGGGCTGTGGAAATACCGTGTCATACCCGCAACGCGGTGGCGGCTTCGTCCGCGTTTATTTGCGCGGACTTGATTCTAGGCGGCTATGAAAATCCCATTCCCCTGGACGACAGCGTGGATGCTTCCTTGGCCGTAGGCCGATGCTTGCCGCCCGAGTTACGTTGTACCGCCAAGGGCGGACTCTCCATTACACCCTCGGCCCTGCAATTGAAAAAAATGCCGACAAGATAAATGGTCCTGGCGGGTAATGATATTGTGTCGTTAGATAATTATTTATGATTATGGTCAAGGCCCCCGGCCTTAAGAAGATCGCCGCCAAGTCGCGTTGACATGCATCGGCGCGACTTGGCATAAATCAAGCCATCTATCAAATGGCGGCGATTACGATGCGATGATTTGGCGGGTGAGGTCGGTCATGGCTATAAAGGGCCGGACCACATCACTTCGACCGTATCAGGCCGAATTACAGTCCACGCCGGTAAACCGTTTCTCGGCTAAGTTCTGCGAACGAAAGCGGATGATTGATCGGTAAGGCGGTTCATCTGATAACAGCCATCAATACTTTGGGAGTCATCAAATATTGAGTCCCGTCGTCATTCAAAGCCGCAATGGGTTGTCCTTGTGGATCATATGTGACTTGGGTCAGGACCCCGCACTTCTGACACCAACGGTGTTCCCATTTGTTTGCATCGTCACCTTCTTCGCTGACGATCATCCAAGCATGACCTTTCCCGTCAACACATTGGGTGATGGTCGGTTTCTGTAATGCCATGAGCTACCCTTTACACGATTTCGTGATGGGTCGATTGCCGGATCGACTCCGGTCTATCGGACTAGTTTTATATATCTTAAATCGAATCCGAATAAAAGATTAAACATGACGCCGTCGGAGTTTACTTTTTCATCATCCGACGTCTGTTGAAGCTCTCCGCAACGAGCCGCAGGGAATCTTCGACATGTACGGAATAAAAGTATTTTAATTTTTTGCATGTTCAACAGGCCGATAGGGTTGAAGAAACCAGCAAACCAATAGTTTCGCCCATTTCTATAACCGCCCCTAGAATATCCCCCGTGACTCCGCCGAGTTGACGTTGCCAGGTCCATACTCCCAACAAGGCGGCCAGGGTCAAGACCAAGGTCACGATGATTCCGCCCAATCCCATGATAAGAAAAGACAAAACTAACGTGGCTCCACCGGCTAGATACAATTCCCGGCGGCCGGTCAGATTGACGAAGGGCCGACCCAGACCGCCTTCCGCTCTGGCGTATGACGACAAAGCCGCGGTAAAAGATACAGCCCAACGGCCCCAGACAGGAACCAATAACAAAATCCGCCAGTCGGGCAGTTCGGAAAGAAGGGCTGTTTTCAATCCCAGAACCAGGATGAGGGCTAATACACCAAACGTTCCGATTCGACTGTCTTTCATTATCTCGAGTTGCCGAGCCCGGTCCCGATGGGAAAGCAGGCCGTCCGCCGTATCAGCCAGACCGTCCAAATGTAATCCCCTGGTCAGGATCGTCAGAGTTGTTACCGCCACGACAGCGGACACCAGAGGTGAAAAGAATAGCGAGGCCACGGACCACATTCCAGCCGTAACCGTCCCTAATAGTAAACCAACCCAAGGATAGTAGCCGACCGAGGCGGCCATCTCCTCTGGTGACTCGGCCAGGTAATCTTTCACCCGGAAGATGGACATGAATTGAATCGCGATAAGTAGATACCTTAGATGATGCTTCAATGTCTTATCCTTTGAGTTTTAATGGCAAGCCGGCCACAACTAACCACACGGTGCTCGCTGAACCGGCCAAAATCTGATGAGATCGACCGGCGGCATCGCGAAAGTCTCGCGCCAGTTTGTTTTCCGGGACAATGCCCCAGCCAACTTCATTGCTGACGATAATTACCGGACACGGGGCGGCTAAAGCAGCCGCGGCCAATTCTTCAACTCGGTTGGCGACTTCATCAACCGTTAGGTTTTGGCCGGCCATCAGGTTGCTGATCCACAAGGTCAGGCAGTCGAGCAACACCACGGAAACCTCGCCAGGAGCAAGGTGTTTCAAAGCCCCGGCCGGGTCCAAAGGTTCTTCCCAAGTCCGCCAATCGCCGCCTCGTTCAACCTGGTGCCGGCGAATACGTTCCTTCATTTCTTCATCATGGGCTTCCGCGGTCGCCAAATAACATCTTGGGGCCGGATGTTCCTGGCCCAGGACCAACGCCGCGCCGGTTTTTCCGCTCTTGGCTCCACCCAATACTAAAGTTAATGCCGCCATAAAATAATAACCATTTCTCCCGGTCATCCGATCAGGCGGATGACTTCCGTCCAGACTCGGGAATATAAAGTTTATTTTCTAGTATTTGCAAGCCATAATCGGCCCGCTAATTCACCACTTGCGGGCATTGAGGCACGTAACTCCTAGCTGCAACGCTCGTTTCCCGATTTTGGCTCCTCGA
>JADFXS010000648.1 GCA_015233515.1 Deltaproteobacteria bacterium
CGATGATGTGATGACCTCGGTTTATGAAGCCGATTATTACACGGTTCCCATTCCGGCCGTGGCCGAAAACCAGGCAGAATACATTCCGGCCGATGAAGTTCCCAAAATTATCAAAGCGCTAAAAAAACAGATGAAATCCGCGGCGGAACGCCTGGACTTCGAAGAAGCCGCCCACATTCGCGACCGTATCAAGGCTATTTCCGAGGATGAGTTGCGCTGGGTGTGAAATAGAAGGCGTTGGGAAGAGGGGAGCCGAAGCGAGATGGGTAGGGCTTTTTTAATCCTTTGCGCTGTTCCTTCCCGCTTAAGAAACAACACCTCGGGGCCGCTTCAGATAGACATAAACCGCATCTTGACGAAAGTTCAGGAGTCATTTCGAGGAGCGGTGTAAGCCGCGACGAGAAATCTCTAAGACAAGAAAGCCGTTCTTGAAAACAACGGAGATTTCTCGCTTCGCTTCGAAATGACAGTATGCGGACGTTTCTTGGTGCCATAACCCCGCCGTCCGTGGAGTCGGATACTCGAAATGACAGAAGCGAATCATCCCGGAAAATGTGGAGCGAGGGGACTCGGACCCATTCAATCAGAAAAAATTACTGAGAACCGCTATAACAAAGCACCGCAAAACAAAAACTAAATGGAACTCGAACAGTTAAAACAAAAAGCCGCGGCCATGCCGGACGCTCCGGGAGTCTATTTGATGAAGGATCGCGGCGGCCGGGTTATTTACGTGGGCAAAGCCAAGAGTTTGCCCAAGCGGGTCGGGTCGTATTTTCAGCGCGGAGCGGTCGGAATCCGGGTCGGCATCATGGTATCCCATGTGGCGGATTTCGACTTCATGGTTACCACCACCGAAAAAGAAGCTCTGATCCTGGAAAACATCCTGATCAAAAAGCACAAACCCAAATACAATGTTGTTTTGAGGGACGACAAAACCTATCCGTCGCTAAGACTGAATGTCCAGGAAGAATTTCCGCGTTTAGAGATAATCAGGAGGATTCATAAGGACGGGGCCGTTTACTTCGGACCGTTTTCTTCCGTCACGGCCATGCGCCAGACCGTGGCTTTGATCCGGCGTTTGTTTCCTATGCGTCAATGCCGGCGACCGGATGTCAAGGATACCAAGCGCGCCTGTTTGAATTACCAGTTAGGCCGGTGCCTGGGGCCGTGTCAAGATCATGTGACCGCGGAAGAATACCGGGCCATGGTCGACCAGGTCGTCTTGTTTTTTCAGGGTCGAAATAGAATTTTAACGGATGACTTGAAGCGCCGGATGAAGGAAGCGGCCGAGAAGTTTGAATTCGAGCAGGCCGCCAGATACCGAGATCGTTTGGCGGCGGTGGAAAGGACCTTGGAAAAGCAACAAGTCGTCTCTCCCGACATGAAAAATCAGGATGTCATCGGCCTGGCCATGGACCGAGGGCAGGTCCTGGCGGTTATCCTGTATGTCCGCGCCGGCGCGGTTTTAGGTAACCGGATTTTTCCTTTAACCATGGTGGCGGAACCCGGCGATATCGTGGAATCTCTGCTAGGCCAATACTACGGCCGGGACAATCTGGTGCCTGAGGAAGTCCTGGTCCCGCTCCCCTTGGAAAATCGGGCCTTGATTCAGGAGTGGTTGAAGGAAAAAAGAGGCAGGCCGGTGGCTTTGTTGCATCCGGTCCGGGGTCCGCGGCGGAAATTATTGGATATGGCCGCGGATAATGCGACCACGGCTTTGTCCGAACGGCTGCGGGCCGTGGACTTGGGAGTGGATGCTCTGACCGAATTGAAACTGAAATTGCACTTGCCGTACTTTCCGCGGCGGATCGAGTGTTTCGACATGTCCACCTTGCGGGGTGAAGCGGCCGTGGGAGCCATGGTGGTCCTGGAGGAAGGCAAATGGATCAAGTCCGATTATCGTCGTTTTCGGATCAAAACCGCTTCCGGGCAGGACGATTATGCCATGATGGCCGAAGTTCTGAACCGGCGGCTGGTCAAGGAAGATTTGCCTAAACCGGATTTGTTGCTCTTGGATGGCGGCCGGGGGCAGCTAGGTGTGGCCATGGCCGTGGTAAACGATCTCGGGATCGTCGCGCCGCCGCCCTTGGCCGGATTGGCTAAAGGCCGGGATGGCGAACCGGATCATGTCTGGTTGCCGGGACGAAAGAACCCGGTTGATTTTCGAGCCGAT
>JADFXS010000649.1 GCA_015233515.1 Deltaproteobacteria bacterium
TCAAAAAGGATGGGTTCATTCTGCGGGAGCATCAGGGCTAGCGGGAGACAACTGGAGGAGAATCCTTCGCCGGCGAACTCTCTAACCGAATAGACGAAGATGCCGTCTCTGATTACGAAACCTTCAGCAATAAGGATTCGATAATTTTCAAAAAAATTCAGTTTCCCGATCACCAAATCAAGCAGCATTTGGCGTTTTGTAAGTTCTGGCTCAAACTCCTCCTCAAGGATTGGCGAACCGTGCGCATCGCTATTCCGAATAGTTATGAGCTCATTAATGCTATCGATTACGACCTTGTTGGCCACGTTCTTAAAAATATCTACCAGTTCCGGTACCACCAGGAGCTTGTTATCTGGGCAATCGGCCAGTACCTTACACGTATCTCTGAGAAGGGCCATCCATTTCCCCAGGGCCATCTGATCCATGTTGACCACTAATTTATTCTTTATCTTCTCCAGAATATCTTGCTTTTCAGGAGGTTCCGAAGCATCTTGTGCTACCGACCCTTTTCCCTTTAGATTGTTATATATCTCGACAACATTCGATACCGATACGACCGCCAGAAAACTAATAGTACTCTCAAGAAGAAAACGTTGAAAATCCTTCTTTTGGGAAGTGGCTTTGATTGCGCAGGCGTATGGCCGGGCAATCACATTAGGGTATTTGTTCACATCGATGGTCATGGATTGGGTGACCTTCGGGCTAGGATTATTTTTTTCTAGGCTGGAGACGGCATCAATTGTCATAACTGACCTTGAGTTTAGCAATCTGGTTGCTGGTTATTTGTCGATGTCATTGAGCTACAGAGTGTGATTCACTGAATCTATGAAGCAACGACACAATCTCTTCCCAGGTGAGGACAGTTCCTCCGTGCGGAGTATCCACAATTGAGAAATTGTGGAGCGGGCTTCGGCCGTCATACCAAGGATCGGGGCCCTTATAGCCGGGGCGCACACTTCCAGTTCTCATTTTACCCAAACGCTGCCGTTTTTCCGTCTCTGCATCCTCCAGCAATATCCCCAGCCCCTTTAAGGTATATGGAGATTCAGGATTAATACTGATAACGTACCGCTCATGATTTCTATTGGTGGCGAGAAGTGTAAACCCGCCGCCGAGACAAGCATGTAGGTTGTCACTCCTGGCCCAGGATTTGAACAAAAGACTGTGAGGATTTACCGCAAGGAGGCCGTCAACGATTCCGGCACCGTGTCCATCCTTTCGGGGAATGATAAATTGTTTCATTTCAGCTTGATGCAAATCATCAATGTAGACCGGATAATCACCGGTAATCAAATCCTGAGCTTCCCTAAAGGAATGCGGGCCATTGAATATCTCTGAACTGTGCAAGTCGGTGTTATTATTTATCCTGGAGAGTGCATACCGCCATAGGGAAAAGCCGCACTCCATCTGTAAACGGCAGAGTGCATCTTCTGAAAGGCCCAGTTCCCTGGACTCGATACTCGCCAGCTCGCTGAGCCCGGTATAGATACCGTACACGGTATTGATTGTTCCCGCCTGGCGGAAACAGACTCCGCGATCTACATCGCGGACATAATCGGCTATCTTTTGTGAGAACTGGGGCAGATGGCCCTCGACAAGCAAACAATGGCAGAAAAAAGCCGCGGTGACGGCATCAAGGTCTGGTCTAATGTGAGTCACCAAGGTGATATCTTCAACCGGCAAACCTTTAAGGTGGTCAACTACATAATGGGGATATCGCATTACGAGTGAAGCCGCGCACTCGTCCTCGGATTCCATTTGGTGATGATCCAGGACTCCATAGCCGAGCAAGTTTCCAACGTCTACCCCGATTCTGCCTAACGCAGGGACGAGCACAGTCCCAGGCGGAACAAAATGGAGTTTGAACAGAATTTGTCCGGTACTGCCTGCCGGGGCCACGTTAGCCTCCTCACTACACCAAGCAACAATCATTTTGACTCTTTAAACCCATCTCTGAGGCCCTCCAGAAGCCTGGCCTCTCCCTGAAGGTTGGCCAGTTCGAGTAGGTTGCTGGATTTAAGTTCATCAAGTGCCAAAAAGAATTTCTGCCTGGCCCAATCAGCACATGATTTTCCTTCGTCTTTAACCAGTCTTAGCTTCGCGATGCAATCAGCCACACTGTCTTTATCACCCGAGGCGACAGCCGCGGTTATCATCCCGGCAATTGCCGC
>JADFXS010000650.1:0-1638 GCA_015233515.1 Deltaproteobacteria bacterium
CCGGTCCACAATCACCCGGCAATCGGGATGTTTCAATTCCGCTTCAATTTCCGCTTGTTCCTCGTCGGAAACCGGGGGAATGTACCACGGATCGCCTTCGGTCAGCGCATAGTCGGGCACGACCTTCGCTCCCTCCACCGGCAGGGCTTTAAGGTATTCCAAAACCTTCCCCAACTCATGGTCTCCGAATTTCAAGCAAATGGTTTTCATGGCGGCTCCTGGTTGAATTTCACTTTACTTCTATTTTACCAAATCCCCCAAGCAAAAGGAAGCATTATCGGTCATCCCGCGCTTTCGGTCCCCCACTCCGTGGTTGTTCAAATTGTTTAACCTTCTTAGGATAAACCGTCCGGCGTCCACCCGGAAGTGAAAATTTTCTTTAACGATTGTGCTTCCTTGGGTCGTGTCTTTTTGATATAATCTAATCAACCTGATCCCCAACCATGACACCCGCCGCCAAGGAGCCGCCCATGGCCTTCGTCAGTGTCCAGATTGACCTTGAAGACATCCTGCTTCAAGAACAAAATTCTGAGAAGCAGAAGCAAGCCATCAGAGAGGGGCTAATCATCCGGGGCTATCTTAATAGCCGTTTGAGTATGGGAAAAGTGGCTGAAATGTTAGGCCTGGGTTATGAAGAAGCGTTGAACTGGCTGGCGCATCAAGGGATTGATACCTGGCGTGAAATGTCTCCAGAAATGGAAAAGATCACTAAAGACAACGCCCGCAAACTGGCTCATCGCCTCAACCTCAAATTCCCTGAATGAATTGGCGAAGAGGGGCGGCAGCGGGTCGGGAGCAGAGGCGCCACCCTTTGACGCCAGATGAAACTTAACCGGGAGGCATTATGGGAATTTTAACCCTCAAATATTCGGACGACAGCATGGTGACCCTCATAAAGGGATTTCTGGCGACCTTGCCGCCCCATGCCGTTGAGATTGTCCCGGAATTATCGGAAGAGTGGGACCATATTCCGTATGCTTCGGATGAAGAACAGGCCGAGATTGAAGAATTGCTGAAAAATCCCGATTGCCATGTTTATCCTTTGAAAGTGAGCGTTACAATTGAATAATCATCTAAACGCATGAATGATTTTCCCCGGTTGGATATTTATTATTCCAAGGACTCCTTGAAGTTTTTGCGGGAAAACGGGCGCGTGATTACGAGAGAGCGAGTGGATAAGTTTGTCCTTTTAGCGGCGAAAAAGATTTTGCGGCGGGTGGATGTCAATATTGATGTGATTCAGTTAAAAGGCGAACCAAGAGGCACTTTTCGGATTAAGACCGGCAAGATATGGATTATTTTAAGATTTAAGGCAGGAGCGGTTTACATTGCTTTTGTGGATTTGATCGTGTTCCGCAAAGACGCCTACCGGTAATCAACTGAATCTTTAACACCTCCATCCCTTACCCTGCCTGATCCGGCTCACTTTTAAGAGGTGATCCGTTATATTTTTAGCGTTATGGTTTCTTCGGACGCCACAATATGGCAATCCGGATTTTTCAAAAGCTCCTCGATCTCCTTTTGTTCTTCATCGGAAACCGGCGGAATGTACCACGGATCGCTTTCGGTCAACTCATAATCAGGCCCGACCTTCGCTCCCTCCACCGGCAGGGCTTTAAGGTATTCCAAAACCTTCCC
>JADFXS010000650.1:1739-2169 GCA_015233515.1 Deltaproteobacteria bacterium
CCCGCGCTTTCGGTCCGCCACTCCGTGGTTGTTTAAATTGTTCAACCTTATTAGGATAAACCGTCCGGCGTCCAGCCGGAAGCGAAAATTTTCTTTAACGATTGTACTTCCTTGGGCCGCGTCTTTTTGATATAATCTAATCAACCTGACCCCCAACCATGACATCTAAAATAGCAGGAGCTGGGCGAAGAAGCAATTGAGGTAGGATGAAGATGGGGGCATAGGGGACGAGGAATGACCTGCCGACGCGAGAAAAAAATCATCATCATCGCCGGACCGAACGGCGCTGGAAAGACTACCTTTGCTCAGGAATTTCTACCAAAAGAAGCCAATTGCCCGACGTTCGTCAACGCCGATCTCATTGCCGCCGGTCTGGCCCCTTTCGAGCCCGAACAGGCTGCTTTTCGCTCCGGGCGGCTGATGTTGGAAA
>JADFXS010000651.1 GCA_015233515.1 Deltaproteobacteria bacterium
CATCAGCGATAAAACCGATCCCAGCTGCGCCCAAAAATTTCGGGCCGCCGGGTTTGAAGTGGATGAAAAGCCGGGCTTGAGCCCGGAAGAGCAGCGATCCATCATCAAGAACTATCACGGCCTGGTGATCCGAAGCGCTACCAAGGTCAATGCCGACATGATCGCCGTCGCTGAAAATCTGAAAGTTATCGGTCGAGCCGGCGCCGGGGTTGACAATGTCGACGTCCCGGCCGCGACCGCCAAATCGATCATCGTCATGAATACACCCGGACAGAATTCCAACGCCGCCGCCGAACTGACCGTGGCCATGATTTTTGCCCTTTCCCGGCATCTGTACCGGGCGTGTGAATCGGTCAAAGCTTGCCGTTGGGAAAAGAAAAGCCTGGAAGGCCGGGAAGTGATGGGCAAGACCCTGGGAATAGTCGGGTTTGGTCACATCGGCCGCCTGGTGGGTGAACTTGGCCGGGGGATCAAAATGGAGGTCGTCGCTTATGACCCCTTGCTGTCCGCGGACCAGATCAGGCAATATGGAGCCAGACCGGTTACCTTGGACCAGCTTCTGGCTGAAGCCGACTTTGTCACCCTCCACATTCCCAAAACCAAAGACACCGCCAATATGTTCAACGGGAAAACCATCGCGCAAATGAAGACCGGCACGTATTTGATCAATTGCGCCCGGGGCGGGCTGGTGGATGAGGAGGCCCTTTACGAGGCCCTGACTTCCGGCAAACTGGCCGGCGCGGCTTTGGATGTCTTTGCCGTGGAACCTCCGGGCAAACATAACCTCTTAACCCTGGACAATTTTATCTGCACTCCCCATTTGGGCGCTTCCACCAAGGAAGCCCAGATCAATGTGGCCGTGGCCGTAGCCGAGCAGATGATCAAATACTTGAATGAAGGCGTGGCGGTTAACGCGGTCAACGCCTGATACCTAATCATTATCCTTTAAAGGACCTAACCCGAGATCATGGTTTTAAACTGATCATCGGATGGAAACTGATCGACCGGCGGGGTTTATCCCCGCCCGGCATTTTCTGGGACCGCTAAATGAAACATCCGCAAACAAATGAATGCGCCGAGTAAAGTTATAGACCCGTTAGCCCAATGGCGACAAATCGTCTCTGATCCAAAGTCGGAACTTCGACTTTTGGGGGTGACCGGCGGAATCGCCAGCGGCAAGTCCACGGTAGCCGGAATGCTGGCGGAACTAGGTTGGCCGGTCATTGATTTCGATCTGCTGGCCCGCCGGATTGTTGGACCCGGCCGACCGGCCTGGCAAATGATCGTGGATCATTTCGGCCCCGGGGTAGTGCTGCCGGATCAGACTCTGGATAGAAAAAAAATCGGACGGATCGTCTTCAATGATCCTCAAAAAAGAAAAGATCTGGAAAGCTTTACCCATCCGCGCATATATGAGGAAGCTATGGCGGAACTGGAAAGAATTGGTCTTGAGACCCCTCGGACCGTCGTCCAACTGGTCGTGCCATTACTATATGAACAACGATTGCAGGAAATGTTTCACCAGGTTTTATTGGTCTATGCGCCCCGGGAAGTCCAGATCGAACGCCTGACCAAACGAGAAGCCATCAGCCGGGAAGAAGCGGAGAATATCCTCAAATCCCAGTTACCCATGGCCGATAAGTCGGCCTGGGCCGATTTGGTGATCGACAACAGCGGGACGCTTGAGGAAACCCGGGGACGCGTTCGGCGACTGTGGGAGGCCTTGTCCGGCGGAACGCCTTGATCCTTCAGGCTTGCCCGCCGGATCTGCTTCCGGCGGACGGTTTACCGTATCTATCGCCTAATACTATTTACTCGGGGTCGCCCGCGACTACTCTAAAAGCCGGTAGCCGGATTTAACCGGATTTGTTTCTCCAGATGCTTTCCCTTCCCGGGAATCGAGTTTGAACTGCGCGACTAAACGGGCTAGCTGGGTGGCTTGGCCGGCAAGTTCCTCGATGACCGAGGCGGTCTCCTCCGCGTGAGACGTGTTTTGCTGGGTGACCCGTTCTATTTGATCCAGCCCGATATTGATCTGAGCAATACCTTGTGCTTGTTCATTGGAAGCCTCGGAAATTTCTCCCACCAGGTCCGCGACCTTGGTGGATCCTTGAACTATTTCCACCAGGACTTCCGCGGTCTCGTTGAGAATCACGGAGCCATTTTCAA
>JADFXS010000652.1:0-933 GCA_015233515.1 Deltaproteobacteria bacterium
AAGGACCCGCAAAATCGCCTCGTTTATTTTTCCTTTGTCCTCTTCGGAGAGAAAAGTCAGTTTAGGAGTGAATCCAATTGGTTCGGAAGTCATCTTATTCATACCTCACTTTCGGAGCAAAAATAATTCCTCAGCCTATCGGCTGTCCAAGGGCTGTATAAACTGGTCGGGAAAGAAAGCGCATGGAGATGAGGTCCGGCGGTTTTTCGGGGTGCCGCTCCGGAAAAAAATCCGCGGGACAGGGAGAGATTTTTTGACGAAGTAAAAGTATTCCGTAAATGAAGCCGTTCTTGATCCGGCCTGAAGGTCAGACCGATATCCAAGACCTGATCACCCAAAGATTTATCTTGGCCCGGGCTCATAATATCTACCATTCGTCCGTCAACCGGTTTTTATGGGATTCATTTCACGTATATCAGACCGGCATCCGAAAAAATGTTTCATTGGGTTTAAAACGACTGCCAAGCTGATAACGGGATCCAGGATAAGTAAATACGTTGCGGGTGGCGATATTTTCACCCACCCAGGTGCGGCGGCGTAAGACCAGGCAAGGCTCCTGAGGGTTGATCTTCAGAAGAAGCCGGGTAGCCCGGTCGGGCAGAACGGCCTCCACCACGTGCTCGACCTCGCTGATAGGCGCCACCTTTAGCAGATAAGCCGACGGCGTGGTTACCGCGTAATCCTGTTCCAGATATCCCGGAATCACGGTCGGATTGACATAGCGATCCTCAAGCTGGATGGGGACCTCGCCGTCACAATGCACCATAATGGAATGAAAGACTTGTTCGCCTGCCCGCAGGCCCATTTCGGCGGCCAGATCGGCGGACGCGGGTTCGGCCTGGAGAAGAGTGATCAAACAATGGTGCCGGCCGCCCCGGTTATTGATTTCCTCGGCCACTGGTTTTACTTCCAGCAAGGCCGCGCGGGATTTAT
>JADFXS010000652.1:943-2168 GCA_015233515.1 Deltaproteobacteria bacterium
CCTTGGCCACAAAGGTTCCGACGCCATGGATCCGCACCAGATGACCTTCGGAAGCCAACTCTCTGAGGGCTCGATTGACCGTCATTCGGGAAAAACCGGTGTTTTCCACTAATTCGTTTTCCGACGGCACCGGCGTGTTCGGCGGCCATTCACCTGAAAGAATATGACCTTTCAGGTATTGCTTGAGTTTTTCGTACCGGGGAATGGGCGCCGTGGAAAACTCTATGGTCTTATCGGGTTTTCCAGACATCGCTGATCCTCCTTCCGAAAACATTCCGCCTGCGGTGGTCGACGGATTGGGGGCGGTCAGGTGAACAGGCAAGCGGGCGCATTCTCGGGGCTTGCTACGAGCTAGCAAGCAAATAACAAAAAAGATTTCGCTTCTTAGATGTCGAAGATATTCCACGGTTTGCCGCGGGGAGCTTCAACGTATTTCACTCCGGTCCGGCCCAGGGGTTTCTAAAATATTATGCTGATTTTAAGTTTGACATGACGTCATGACTCGTATATACAAGTTTGGAAATAACGTGTCAAGAGTAAAATTAAAAAAAGAATAGCGCTAAAATCCAAGCCCGGCCTTCTCTCTTGAGGCTCACGCCAACGGGCCGACGGGCGGATAATGGTCAGGATGTTGGATTCAAGGTTAGTCGTAGCCGCGCGTTTTTCGTTGACATGACGTCATTACTTGTATATACTACTCGGGAGATGATGGCAGGAGGTGGCAACCTGTGAAAATCTCTAATATCCAAATACAACCTCTTTATCTTAAATTCAAGGAACCTTATCACTGGGCCGGTAGAGTCGATGAAGGAGCCGCGGTCCTCCTGATTGAAATCCAATCCGAAAATGGCTTGTGCGGTTTTGGTGAATCCACGGCTCCCCTGCCGGCTGACGGCGCTCTGGCCATCATCAAGGGGTTGATTCCGCGCCTGGTGGGCAAATCGATCTTTGACGTGGAACGGCTCATCCGCGATGAAAGGTTCCTGGGCGGTTTCAACGACCTGTCACGATTTTCCAATCTGCTTCTTGCCGGGGTGGATATGGCTCTGTGGGATCTGATGGGCCGGACCGTAGGCTGGCCGGTTCATCGGTTCTGGGGCGGGTTGGCCAGGGAAAAAGCCGCTTATTTCGGTTTTGTCCAGGGCGACACCCCCGAGGAACTGGCCCGATCGCCGGCCAGGCTGGGCGCGGAAAATCATTGCGTCATAGATTTAGAAGTTGGGCG
>JADFXS010000653.1 GCA_015233515.1 Deltaproteobacteria bacterium
CGGGCGTTTTTAAAGTCGTAGGCCAGTTCCTTGCGACCGAAGCCGAAGACGGACAAAGCGGCGTGTTGAGTGTTTCGCGAGCATGATACGTCATGGTTGCAATAATTTGGAGAACCAAGGCCACGGACCAGAGCCTGGTGCAAATCCACAAAAGGTCCGCCGCGATCCGAAAAGAGGATGGTGCGCGGACCGTACTCGGCGACGGCGGCCTTGAGTTTGTCCGCGACATATTCAAGCGCTTCGTCCCAGTCGGCTCGGCGCCATCGACCCGAACCGCGTTCGCCGTCGCGGATCATGGGAAACTGGGGGCGTTCATGGTCATTAAGTAAGGCCAGCCCGGCCGCTCCCCGAGGGCAAATCGATCCGTTCAGACCGGCGGGAGTGCTGCCCTGCAACCAAACCGCTTCGCCATGATCCACATGGACTTCGATTTGGCAGCGAACCGTACACATCCCGCAGACACTATAAACCTTTTCCATGCCGATTCTCCTACAACCATTAAGTGACAGTGTTTATATAAGTATAATAGAAAAAGCACCAACTGGCAAAAAAACATTTTTTCTCAAATTCGCCGTCTAATCGTGGAACGAGGAGAGATGCGGGAGCTTCCCGTCTGGTAACGAGTGTTGCCGAAATAAATAATGTTTCTGGTTACTAGTGGGGTAGTGAATTACGGGCGACGGCTTTACCTTGACAAATATGGATAGGGTGCTTACCACAAAATCAGATATGTTGGAAAGCGTGGACGAGCCTCGAACCTTCAGGAGGAAAGCTATGAATTTTATCAAATGGATGCCAAGATCACTGTCCATGGCCTCAACCCGGCAAGAGCTGGAGCGACTGGCCGGTCATGTTGAAAAAATGTATGAGACCGTCCTCAAGGAAGTGGATACTTGGCGCCGAAGCTCAGCCGGAGTCTACCCGCCGGTCAATTTATACGAAGATGATAACGCTTTATACTTAACCGCCGAATTGGCCGGCGTGAGCGCCTCGGACCTGGAACTGACCGCTCAGGGGGACAGTCTGACCTTACGTGGAGAAAGAAAAATTCCGGAAACAGAGTCAAGTATAAATTATCATCGCCGGGAGAGGGAAGGCGGTTTTTTTCGCCGGGTGATAGCTCTACCGGTCAAAATAGATCATGATCAAATAAAGGCCGTGGTCAAGGACGGAGTTTTGGTGGTGACCATGCCGAAAGCCGGCGAAGCGAAGGCCCGGCAAATAACCGTGGCATCCGCGTAAGCGGTGGGGGGAAAAACTATGGACCAGGAACTGCAAGCCAGAGAAAAAGTGCATGTCAAGGCCGAAGGTGAACCCACTAAATCCGGACCTATTTTTGTTCCGGCGGTGGATATTTACGAATCCGAAAAAGGTATGACCCTGGTGGCGGACATCCCGGGAGTGAATAAAGAGAGCTTGAGCATCGACCTACGGGACAACACCTTGAGCATCCGTGCTCAGGTGGGAAAGACCCTGCCCGAAGGCCATAAGGTAATTTATCGGGAATATGAAGAAGGCGATTTTTTCCGCCAGTTCGCCTTATCCGAAGTCATAGATCAAACTAAAATCACGGCCGCGCTTAAAGACGGAGTTCTGACCCTTTTCCTGCCCAAGGCCGAACCGACCCAACCTCGGCGGATTGTGGTCAGCGCGTGAAGCTCCTGATAAACAGCTTCTCCGATCTGGGCGCTTACCTGAACGAAGCCCATTAGTTCGGCATGTCTTTTAAATATGGAAAAAAAGTAGTTTTTTCCTGGTTCCCAAGCTCCAGCTTGGGGACCGCTTTTGAGGGAAGCTGGAGCTTGGGAGCTAGCTGGAACTCATTACCTAAATGCGGCGCTGTAAAAACCGACATTTTCATATAAAATGACCATAAGCGAATGTTTTTTGGCTGCACAGCCCGCCGAGGCGCGGCAAATCAGGTACTCTTGATCGGGAAGCTGCGATCGACGGAGATAAAAGGAAATAATTTCAACTATTATCCTGCTAGACTAGAACCATCTCCCGGGTTCAAGCGTTGCCGCAATCCAAAACGTAGATACCAAGCCGCGTCAAATATGTTTTAATTGTGACTGTGCCTTGGTATCGACATTTAGTCCTTAATTCCCTTCCCCTAAATCCACCACCAAATCGCGGATAGGGCGCGTAAATCCTCGGCGAAACGCG
>JADFXS010000654.1 GCA_015233515.1 Deltaproteobacteria bacterium
TCATCGCCACTCAGAATCCGGTGGAGTCGCGCGGCACCTATCCCCTGCCCGAGGCTCAAATGGACCGTTTCGCCTTGAAGTTCACCCTAGGCTATGTTTCCCCGGAAGATGAAGTCGCCGTTCTGACCGATCAGAAGGATAGACATCCGATTGACGACCTTAAATCTTGCGCCGATAAAACCGACGTGGTGGCGCTGAAAAAAATGGTGAACAATGTGCGAATGAGCGAGGAGATCAAACGCTACGTCGTCGATCTGGTCCGCGCTACACGGACGGCCCCCGGAGTGACCTTGGGAGCCAGCCCGCGGGCTTCCCTGGCCTTGATGCGGGCCGCCAAGGCCTTGGCCCTGTTTGACGGCCAGGACTTCGTCGGGCCGGAGCAAGTCCAGGAAATCGCCGTGGATGTGATCGCCCATCGACTGGCCATCGATCCAAGCTCATTTTTCCGGGGTTACTCCCCGAGGCCTGGTGGAAGAAATCCTGAAAAACGTCCCGGTTCCGGCCTGACCCTAATCATGTTACAAAAAGGCCTATATAAATCGTTCATCATTTTCAATCGATTGAAATGGTGGACTCACCGCCGGATTACCCCGGCCGGCTGGTTGATCCTGGCCGCCTTAGTGGTTTCCGCCGCCCTGGGAATCGATACCAACCAGTCGCTGGCCTTTCAGATTTTCTGTCTGCTTCTGGCCGTGATATCGGTCTCCTTGGCCGTAAGTCTGATCTGGCGTTTGCCTTTTAAGGCTTGGCGCGCCGTCCCCAGGTTCGGCGTCGTGGGCGAACCTCTTGCTTATCGAGTTTTTATCCGCCATGAATCTCCCAAAATTCAACCCGGCGTCCTGATTGACGATCAAACGGATATCGCCTGGCCGACCCTGGATGAATTCACCCAGGCCGAGGAACCCAATCAGCGACAACGCAATGTCATCGATCGAAAACTCGGCTATTATCGCTGGTCCTGGCTGCTCAATCGAAAGCGTTCCATATCGGCCCGGGAAGTCCAAACCGGCCCTTGGCCGCCCAAAACCACCCTCGAACTGCGAATGGAAGCTCTACCTCAGCGCCGGGGACACCTCCATCTGACTAGGTTGTCCCTGGCCAGGCCGGACCCTTTAGGGTTATGGCGGACAGTGCGGGTGGTAAACGCGTCGGACTCGATCCTGATCCTGCCTCGACACTACCCGGTCCCGAACATTGCCCTGCCCGGAAAGAGAAAATACCAGCCGGGCGGAGAATCCGCGGCTTTTTCCGTGGGTGATTCCGAGGAGTTTGTGTCGCTGCGCGACTACCGCCCGGGTGATCCTCTACACAGAATTCACTGGAAAAGCTGGGCCAAGACCGAAAAGCCGGTGGTCAAGGAGTATCAAGATGAATTTTTTGTCCGGCACGCCTTGATCCTGGATACCTTCCAAACCGAGGAAACAGACGAACTATTTGAAGAAGCGGTTTCCGTGGCCACCTCCCTGGTCGGAAATATTCTGACCCAGGAATCATTACTGGATTTGATGTTTGTCGGCGCCCAAGCCTATTGTTTTACTTCCGGCCGCGGCATTGCCCAGATAGATCGAATGATGGAGATACTCGCCGTGGTTCAACCCTGCCGGGACAAACCGTTCGGGACCTTGGAACCATTGATTCTCGGCCGCGCCGCCTGGCTCACCGCCTGCTTGTGCGTTTTCCTGAACTGGGATCGGGAACGCCAAAAATTGGTCGCCCGCTTGAAGTCTCTGGGTTTACCGATCAAGGTCCTGGTGGTTCTGCCGGCCGGCCCAAAACAGGCCTTGGATCCCGGCCCCATGGCCATTGATTTCAGCAACTTCCATTGCCTGGAACTTGGGCGCGTCGCCGAAGGATTATCACGGGTATGACTGCTCCACCTTTTCTCCTGGGCGCGACCCTGATTTTTTGGTCCTGGCAGACAGGCTACTGGATCATCGGTTTGCTTCTGGCCATAACTCTGGAAGGATCGCGCCTGATCAGACGACGTTATGACCTTTCCATGGCCGATTTCAACAAGATCTCCGATTTATGCGCGGTTATCTTTCTAGGCATGATGATCTGGCGGTACATGGCCGGCACCGACTCCGCGGTTCGCTGGTTGCCCATGGCCCTCTTTCCTTTATTGGTCGCCCAGACCTACAGCATCCGAGGGCGGGTGCCATTGGG
>JADFXS010000655.1 GCA_015233515.1 Deltaproteobacteria bacterium
AAAAAGGACAAAGGCTTTTTAGGGACGATCGAATTTTTCCCGGAAGAAGGCAAGTATCATTTCGACGGTCATCGGGATTGTGCCACCCGCCTGCATCCGAAGGAAACGATCAAGCGTAAAGGCCTGTGCCCGGTTTGCGGGAAACCGGTCACGGTGGGCGTTATGGCGCGGGTTGAGGAGCTGGCCGACCGGGCGGAAGGCGTCAAGGCGCCGCGGGCTCGTCCGTATCATAACCTGATCGGCCTGGCCGAGATCATCGCCGAGGCGCGGGGGGTGGGCGCGCAAAGCAAACAGGTCGACGCCATTTTCCGGTCAATGCTCATCGCGCTGGGTCCGGAAATTAAAATTCTCCTGGAGACGCCGCTCCCGGATATCCGCTCTTGCGCGGGGGAGGCTGTGGCGGAAGGGATCGGGCGTATGCGGGCGGGCAAGGTTGTGATTGCCCCGGGTTATGACGGCGAGTTTGGCACGATCCATATTTTCTCAGATGAAGAAAGAAAAGCATTGAAGACGTCCTGAAATTCGCTTAAGATTTTCTTATGTCACTAACAGCCTTTCTTGATTCCAGTTTATTTTCGTGGGTTATTTTGCCCGTCCTCATCTTCTTGGCGCGCATCTGCGACGTCTCGATCGGCACGATCCGGATCATCATGATTGGCCGCGGATCGAAATTCTATGCGGCCCTGTGCGGTTTTTTTGAAGTGTCGATCTGGCTCTTGGTAGCACGTCACGTTATCCTTCATTTACCTAATGTGGTTTGTTTTTTTGCCTACTCCGGCGGGTTTGCCGCGGGGAATTTTGTTGGTATGACGATCGAGGAGCGCATGGCGGTTGGCGTGCAGATGATCCGCGTGATTGTGGAGGACGACGGCGTCACCCTGGCGGCCGCTCTTAATACCCAGGGCTACAGCACCACGATCTTCCCGGCCAAGGGTGCCAATGGGCCGGTACATATTATTTCGGTTATCACCCAGCGCCACGACATCCCTGCCCTTATGGAACACATCCACGCCTTTAACCCCAAAGTGCTCTATACCGTTGAAGACGTGAAACGCACGAGCGGCAACGCCTTCTCTCCGTCAGCCCCTAAACGCTTCCTTCAATGGTTCAGGAAACAGGGGAATACCTGACCACCCTCGGATTTTAAAAAACGCTCGATCGTAGCCTCTTTAAAAAAAGATCGGTCTGGGCTGTATTTTTTTTAATAGGCCTGTAGTATAAGTATTGAAATATTAAAAAATCAATATGCAGGGGGGCCTATGAGAAGAGCTTTAGCGGGTTTATTTGTCATTCTGGCTGTCGGGGTTTGCTTGGCGACGGCGGCTTTGGCGGCCGGTTCGGGAGCGTATCGCGTGGAAGTTCCCGACGCACGGGCGTTGGCCCTGGGAGGTGCCTTTGTGGCGGTGGCGGATTCTCCGGTGGCGGTTCTTTATAACCCGGCCGGTATGACCCAGATCAAGCAGGCCGAGATCTCGGCCAATATGAGCTTGGTCCAGCCGCATGAGATGGCTCATCCGGATTCTACTCAGAAAACAAAAATGCAGCAGAAAGGCTTTCTTATTCCGAGCTTATTTTCTGTGACTCCGCTCTCGGATAAAGTGGCTTTGGGTGTGGGTGTGACCTCAGAGTGGGGCTTGGGGACCGAATGGGCCCAGGATTCTTTTGCCCGTTATGTGGCCACCAGAAGCACCCTGCGTAATGAAGATTATCTTATCACCACGGCCTACCAGTTCAGTGAACAGGTATCCTTGGGTATCGGCGCCACGATCGACCAGTCGACGATTAGTAAAGAGAAGAAGATGAATCAGGGTGGGGCGGATGCCAATTTCAAATTGGACGGTGATAATACGGCGGCCGGTTTTCAGGTCTCGGGTTTGTATAAATTAAATGAGCGTCATCAGTTCGGCTTACAGTATAACAGTGATATCCGCCGGAAATACCACGGCAAGGTGCATTTGGATGGGATGAATGCTGGCCTTATGGGTACTAGTTTTCCTTCTTCATCGTATGAGACCGATGTGGTTTCGAAATCCACCCTGCCCCAGAGTGTTGATCTGGGTTATAGTTTCAAACCAACCGAAAAATTGCTTTTGAGTGCAGACATTCTTTGGATGGATTGGTCGTCTACGAAAGAAGAAGAGCTGGCGTATCCTTCGGAAACAAAT
>JADFXS010000656.1 GCA_015233515.1 Deltaproteobacteria bacterium
CATCGCATTTATATCAATGGAGCCTTGGCCTCGCTTAATCAACTGACGACTTTAGGGCAGGATTTGGTGATCCTGACCGGACAGCATGAACATCAGCAGCTCACGCAACCGGACTGGCAATTATGGTTCGTGGACCAGTACGGAGGCTTGGCCGACTTGAGACAACAAATGAGCGAAGCGCACGTTCAGCTCCAGGAGTTGGTCGGCCAAGCCGCTCGTTTGAACGGCTTAATCAAGGAAGCACGAGCCAGGGCCGATCTGTATGATTTCCAGGCGCGAGAAATCTCTGCCGCAAAATTGAATGAATCCGAAGATATTGCTTTGGAAGAGGAACGGCAATTGGCCCGGGACGCGGAAAAAATTTATACCCTGGTGCATCGAAGTTACGAACGTCTGTATGGACAATCCGGGTCCGTGATCGATTCTCTGGCCATGGTCCAAACCGACCTGAAAAAAGCCGCCAGCCTGGATGGGCGGCTCACCCTCCTGTCGTCCGAAGTGGAAGACGCCGGCTTGCGACTCGACGACGCCGCCAGAGGATTACACCAACACTTGAAAAAACTGACTTTTGACCCGTCCCGCCTCCAGGAGATCGAAGAACGTCTGGCCATGTTAAGCCATTTGAAACGCAAATACGGTCCGACCTTGACCGAGGTCATTCAACACGGCCAGACGGCGGCGACCCATCTGGAAAATCTGGAAACGTTAGAAAATGAGCAGGCGGAACTGGGAAATCGGGTGACCAAGGCGAGGAACAGAACCCGGAATCTGGCTGAAGAGCTTCACCATCGGCGTCGAGCCGCCGCGGAAAAATTGACGCCGGAGGTGACGGAATCATTGCGGTTGCTGGGTATGCCTCATCTGCAATTCACCGTGTCTTTCCCAAACTGCCATCCGGATGGCGGCGACGACCATCAGGACCCGGGACCCGCCGGATATGATCAAGTGGAATTTTTGCTGTCGCCTAACATAGGCGAAGACTTGAAACCACTGGCG
This sequence comes from Deltaproteobacteria bacterium, assembly GCA_015233515.1. The sequence continues at coordinate 997 of JADFXS010000656.1, forward strand.
CGTATAGCTTCGGGAGGAGAACTCAGCCGGATCATGCTGGGATTGCGCAGCCTTAAGGCCGGCCGGGACATGGTTCAAACATTGGTTTTTGACGAAGTGGATTCCGGTATCGGCGGGGTCGTGGCCGAAGTGGTCGGCCGTAAATTGAAGGAACTAGCCGCTCACCACCAGTTGATCTGCATAACTCACTTACCGCAAATATCCGCTTTCGGCCGGCGACACTACCACGTCTTTAAAGAGGTTCGCGCGCAAAGAACCGTTACCGAGATAAAGCAACTGTCGGAAGAAGAACGAGTGGCGGAAATTGCCCGCATGTTCGGTGGGGCTCGGCCCACGGACATAACCATGGCCGCGGCCGAGGAAATGCTCGCTAAAACAAGGAATTGGTAACGGTTATCAGATTCTGCTTATCCTCACGATTGCAGTAAAAAGGATTCCGTTTAGTTGACAAACTGAGCCGTCTCGCCGGTAATTACCTCTCCGGATAAAATTTTCAATTCCGAGGTTTCATCATTGGCTTGAACGACTTCCAACTGGGCCTTAGGCGGTCCGGGGACTATATAGGTCTGCCCGGCGGCGTTAGTAATCTTATCTTTCACGGTCAGGACGTCAAAACGGTGACCGGGGCGTATGCCCACATCCTTTCCGGCATTCAGAGTAGCCGTGTCTCCGGTGACTTTGGTTATAAATCCTTTCCAGTTGGCCTTGCCGAAACCAACCAGGAGGCCTTCGGATAGTTCTTCCACCGCTTGCTCCATAGTTGATACGACCGTGGATTGCTCCAGGACATTACTTTTGGTTCCCATCCAAACGTCATCAGCGGTCTGGCTGACCATGGCTTCACCGGTCCCGACATTGGCCCATAAGATGATGCCGCTTTCCACATCCAGGGCTTTCGCGACGAGCATGGCATTGACATAATCACGTTGCTTGGTAAAAAACCGGAACCACCGGCGCCAGCCGGCCCGTTTGGTAACCTGGCTAAGTTCGGAAATGGACCCCAGGACCACGGCGTTGAGCCCTATGGCTCTACCGGCCATGACGGCGGCGCTTGAAGTGATCGGACCCGAACCTTGGTTGGCGTTCAGATAATCCTCGATTTTAGTCCAGGGAACAAT
>JADFXS010000657.1 GCA_015233515.1 Deltaproteobacteria bacterium
TCGGGGCGACACAATGGTATTATTGGAAAACATTTTTCAAGTCGATAATTTTCTATCGCAAGTCTTTTACTCAGGCCATGACCATGATGGTCTACGGTTATCATTTCCGTAAAGTCGCCCGGAAAGTCTGACCAAGGCTGAATAAAAATACATTTGTCCTTCATTTTGCCGGGTCGGTCGGGTCCGCTGATAGACCGACCCGGTTCACGATCAAAGCCGCTTAAAGCTTTGATCGTCAATAATCCCAACCTTACGTGAAACCTCGGCAAGATTGCTCGTTTTTTACCGCGGTCTCAATGTATTTTCCTACCGCTCATGATTCAGCCATAAAAGCGCACCCAATAGTGTTCTATCGCGACACGATATTATAGTGGTGCTCGGAAATTATTTCGTTTTGACGTGCCGTGGCCGTTTCGACGGAGCGGCCACGGGCCGCGACGAGAAATCTCCAATACTGCGGAATTAAACGGAGATTTCTCCCTTCGGTCGAAATGACCGGCTGCGATCATGATGGAAAAGACGGCGGAGAGGAAATTCGGGCCGCACTTTCTCCAAAAACATTCGAGAATCGTTTTAGATAAAGGCCCAGGTTGACAAAACCCAACGGCAGATTATCTTGGAAGTGTGTTTATATAATATCTGATTTAACTTGGAGGCCTTCATGAAAGTTCTCGCCATCTTGGGCAGTCCCCACAAAAATGGCGCCACGGCCGGCATCGCTCGCAAATTCAGCGAAACCGCCGCCACTTGCGGCGCCGACATCCAAACAGTAGTTCTGAACGAATTGCAGTACAAGGGATGCCAAGGCTGTTATGCGTGTAAAACCACCAGCGAAGAGTGCGTTCTGCGGGACGATCTCACGCCGGTTCTTAAGGCCATGCATGCAGCGGATATCATTCTTTTCGCCTCGCCGATATTTTTTCACCATGTCACCGGACAGTTCAAACTTTTCTTGGATCGCACCTATTCACTCTTGACCCCCGAGTTTATCACCGGACCGAAACGCAGCCGTTTACCGGAAGGAAAACAGGCGGTTTTTGTTATGACTCAGGGCGCTCCGGCGGAGATGTTCGCGGGTTTGTTCCCTGATTTTCTATCCATGAAGGAATTTTTCGGATTTTCCGAGATGCATCTTATTCGTGGGGGAGAGTTCCAACGAGACCAGGACGCTTCCTCGCGCCCCGAACTTTTAGCTCAAGCCGAGGAATTGGCCAGGAAGTTGGTCAGCGTGGGGCGCTAAACAGCACATCATTAATCGGCGCCCTACCCCAACCAAAAAACGGCCGGTGAAATTTTTCGTTACCATATTTGCCGGCCAGCCGCGGAGCCGGCGTAAAAATCATTAGCAAAACTATCGTTATTGCTGTGATTTTTACGCCTTTTGGTTGGACGTTGCATGATTGCGGTCGCGTTTTCGACCGTCCATATCATCCGCCCATCATCCGCGGCTTATATAATTAACAGGCTTTTTATTTTTCCGCCTTGCGCCTGGTGACATAGGCGGCCAGTTCCCGTTCGATCTCCGCATCTATGCCGGGTTTTTCATAGATGGATAAGCGCCGCTGGAGTTTATCGGAGGCGGTGGTTTCAATCCGTTTGGAACCGTCCTTCATCCAGGCGGCTTGGTTTTTACGGTTCATAAGGTCGGTAATATAAAGTTCCGTCCGGCAAAGCTTGAAGGTTTGCGGGTGAGTGAGGTACTGACCTCCAATTCCGATCGCCTGCATGGTGCCGACGTCGATGGCTTCGTCGGTGATCTCAATGGGAGAGACCAATTTTTTCACAATGCCGCAAATCTCTTCATCGAGCATGAATTTTTCATAACTCATGGAGATGTAGGAACCGAGTATGCCGGCGGCGTGGAGGATGAAATTGACACCGTTTCGAACCGCAGTGACTAAGGCCAGTGTGGATTCCACCCCGGCTTGACCATCGGGAATATGGGCGTCGGTCAATCCGCCGCCGCTTCGGCAGGGCAATTTATAAAACCGCGCCATCTGAGCGGTCGCCGAGATGACCATGGACAGTTCCGGGCAGCCGATGGAGAGGCCTCCGGTCTTCATATCCATGGCGGAGGAAGTTGAACCGTAGATTACCGGCGCTCCCGGCGGTAACCACGGCATCCTCTACCAGCCGCCCGCCTTCTTTGAGATACGA
>JADFXS010000658.1 GCA_015233515.1 Deltaproteobacteria bacterium
GTGTTAAAGATCAGTATACGATGAAACCCGTCGACAAACCAGAATGCCGGGTTCAGCCATTGCAGGTTCTGAACCATCTGAGGCAAAATGTCGACAACATAGACAATTGGAGTAAGCCAGAACCAAACCTGGAGCACGATCCCCACAACCTCGCGCAGGTCCCGCATGAATACCGTGAGAATCGCTACGCCTGACCCAATGCAAAATGCGATCAATTGTTGTTGACAGATCAGTACCGGCATATATAGCATATTTGCCGTGAACGTCATCCCCGACAGGTTGGCCGCAACGGCGAATATCACCATGATGAAGGCCAGGACTATCCCTTCTGATATGGCAACATATAGCAACAGCGTTATCAGACTAATCGGTATTTTTGAGATCAGCCCCCTCTTTTCCACCAAGATCCCAGAAGTTCTCATGATCGTGTTGGCAAACGTGTTCCATGGCATGACGCCGGCAACCAGGTATGATCCATAATCATAGACAGAGGCGTTACCTGGCAGCCTCGGCGCAAAGAGTCAAGCAAATACCAAAGTAAAAATCAGGATCTGCGAAATAGGTCCAATCAATATCCAGATGCTTCCCAAGATGGATCCTGAATGCCGTTCCATCAGGTCTTGCCGGATCAGGTGCCGCAAGAGAGGCGAAATCATTCTCTGCCCTTTTCAATCTGCTCTGGTCGGCGTTACCATAGCCCAAATGTCAGCAAGCCGCCAGTGGTGTAGCGTCCGGATGCGGTATCAGAGGACTGGTCCGGGAGGTCATCATGGCCCCGGACAACAGCCTTTCGGGGCAAATAACGATGGGGCAATCGCGGCACGGAAAGCCTCGAGTCCGAGGACAGCCGACACTTTTTCCGATGATAGCCGGCCGCGGTGCCGGGCCCGGACGGGATCCGCGTGCAAGCGGCGCAAAGCGGCGGCGGCGGCGGCAACGTCCGGGGCCGCCCACTTCAAGTGGCTCTGAAGATAGCTTTCCTGGGGATCGTTGGCCGGAACCATGGTGCACGGCACCAACTCGGAAAGGGTCTCATCCATGAACTCGACATTAGCCGACCATTTGGTGGCAACCACCGATCGTCCCAGCAACATCGCCTCGGCCATGACCAGGCCGAAGCCTTCCGACCGGTGCAATGACAGCACGACATCGGCCGAACCGATCAAGTCGGCGATGCCCTGGCGGCTGAACTTTTCCGTAATCACTTTAATGTTGGGTGAATTCCCGATCATCTCCCGTAATTGACCGGCTGCCCAGGGCTGAACCTCGGCATCGGCAACCTTGACCAGCAGCGTCGCGTCCTCTCGATCCCCGAAGGCCGCGCGAAAGGCGCGGATAGCGTCAAGGGGGTTCTTGCGCTCGAAGCACGAACCCATGTGGAACATGGTCAGGACCGCAAATTGCTCGGGTGCGATCCCGAGACGGGCTCTCAGACAAGTTCTCGCGACGGGCGGTCGCAAAGCCACGGGATGATGAACAACGTGGACAGCTTTGGACGTGAACGGACGAATTGCGTTCGCCGTGAAGACGGAGGGAACCCATAACTCATCGACGCAATCCAGGACCTGACGCCAGGCCGGCGGAATCTCCGGGAGTTCCCACGCCCAATAGCCGATGATTCGCTTGCCTTTGAGACGACGGGCTCCGATTCGGCACAGGGCATAGGGCAAGACATGGGGATTGACGTGGATCAGGGCGATTCCCGGTCCCTCGGTCATCGGCGACCCCGGCCAATCGGTCTCGGCCATATCCTGTTGTCGAAACGCCGGGGCCAAGTCAAAATACCGGATGTCGTACCCCAACCGGGCAAGGGCGTCGAGATTAAGCCTGGCTCCCTCTCCTAGACCGGTGGTTGAGGATAACACGCCAATCACGGTGATCGGTTCGACCGCGGGGACCGCACATACGGTGCGAGGCATGAGCGCTCTGGTCACCTGTGTGAAAAGGCTCAGGCGAACCCTTCTCGGCAGTTGACTCCACAAAAGACGAGGAAGCTTGTCGATGGCGATCATGTTCGACCTGCCGTGCAAACAGTTCTCTTGGCCCCCAATAGTCGGGCAGCGCGGTTAATCCCTATTCGCAAGCGAGCCGGATTGAGACAAAGGCTGGCGCCCAAGTTGTAGACGAAGGCCAACCACTTTCGTTGGACAAAACATG
>JADFXS010000659.1 GCA_015233515.1 Deltaproteobacteria bacterium
CGCCGTGGGCGGAGTGGAACCCCAGTCGGAAACCGTATGGCACCAGGCCGACCGTTATCGTGCCCCCAAGATAGCCTTTATTAACAAAATGGACCGGATCGGGGCGGATTTCAATAACGTTCTTCAAATGATGCGCGACCGCTTGGGCGCCGTCCCCTTAGTCATGCAACTGCCCTGGGGCAGCGAAGATAAATTTCGGGGAATCGTCGATCTGGTCCGGATGCGTTGCCTGGTATGGGACGATGAAAGTCTGGGCGCCAACATGAATGTGATGGGCATCCCGGCCGAAATCGAAGCCGAAGCTCAAGCCGCTCGGGAGAAGCTCATCGAAACCGTGGCGGAAACCAATGACACCTTGATGGAAGCCTACCTCAACGAAGAAGAAATCGACCACGATCAGCTTGTTTCCGCTATTCGTCAGGCAACTATCGGCTTGAAATTGGTTCCGGTTTTTTGTGGCGCGGCCTTGCGTAACCGTGGAGTCCAACCACTGCTCGATGGTATTCTCGACTTTTTACCTTCACCCTTGGATATTCCACCCGCCAAGGGTCTCAACCCGACAACCGGCGAAGAAATCGTTCTTCCAGTTCGAGAAAACGCGCCCCTGGCCGCCCTGGTCTTCAAAATCATTATGGACCAAGGCCGAAAAATGAGCTATCTGCGCATATATTCCGGCAAACTGATCACCGGCGCCGAGGTTCTCAACAACCGCACCAAGCAGAAGGAAAAAATCGCCCGAATTTTGCGCATGCATTCCAACAAACGGGAAAGGATCGATAGCGCTCTCGTTGGCGACTTGGTGGCCGTAATCGGCTTGAAATCGGTCACTACGGGGGACACGGTCACCGATACGGCCAAGCCCGTTCTTTTGGAATCCATTGAAGTCTACGCCCCGGTCATCAATGTCGCCGTGGAACCCAAAGTTTCGGCCGATTTGGAAAAAGTCACCTCTTCATTAGCCAAACTGGCCGAAGAAGACCCGACGTTTCGCTATCGGGTGGATGAAGACACCGGCCAGACCATCATTTCCGGCATGGGAGAATTACACCTGGACGTCCTTGTCCACCGTCTGGGTCGGGAGTTCGGTGTGGACCTCAATGTCGGCAAGCCTCAAGTAGTCTACCGGGAATCCGTAAATCGTAGCGGAGAAGGAACAGGCCAATTCGATCGGGACCTAGGCGGCACGCCCCACTTTGCCGAAGTTACCCTGGGCGTAAAGCCGGTCAAACGCCAGTCCGGAACACGCTTCATCAATGCTCTGCCGCCGGAAGCCTTGCTCCCGATGCATTTTCAAGCCATCGAAGACGCCGTCAAGGAAGGAATGTCCAGCGGCGTGCTGATGGGCTACCCGATACTGGATGTGGAAATCACCCTGCGGCAAGGCCGACAAAAAGAAGGCATCTCCACGGAAGCCGATTTCCGGGTCGCCGCCAGTCAGGCTTTGCGGGAAGCTCTCACCAAGGCCGGACCGGTGCTGCTGGAACCTTTAATGGCCGTTGAAGTAACCGTCCCGGACGAGTTTATCGGCGAAGTTATCGGCGACCTTAATTCGCGTCTGGGTAAGATCGAGGACATCCAGGCCCGCCGCACCATCAAAGTAGTCAAAGCCTTAGTGCCCCTTTCGGAAATGTTCGGATACTCCACGGCCATCCGCTCGGCCACTCAAGGCCGCGGCACCTTTACCATGCAATTTTCGCGTTTTGATTTAGTGGAAAGGAAAAGATAACCTCAAATTTTCCTGATCCCCGGAACTTTTGCCACCGATCCGACGCCGCCTTCGGTCAAGGGATAATTTTTACAGGTGACGATTTAATCAGTAATTTTGACCCGGATTGAAGCGAGGTTGATTTTAAACCCCGGGAATACCGACATATTTTGCCAGCTTAAAGATCGAATCCGACCAAGAGCCCGGGCCAATGGGCCGTTTTGCGTTCCCCCTTTAAAATACCATTTGTCATTGTCACTGAAAAAAGTACATGATAGGTACGCTCATCGTCGGCCTAGCCTCACGATTATACTACCGCCTTTGGGTATCGCCGCCCGAATGACCGGAGGAACTCAAAATCAATAACGGAGGCTTTCACCCATGTTGTATAAACATCAGCCACACCTTTGGCTCACGCTTATCATCATGTTCTCTTTTCTGATCATTA
>JADFXS010000063.1:0-6061 GCA_015233515.1 Deltaproteobacteria bacterium
ATTTCTCGTCGCGGCCTGCGGCCGCTCTTCGAAATGACAATGATACTTCAAAACGAAAAAACTTTCGAGAACCACTACAAAGACTCAAACTCGGAGGATGATTCAATGCCTTTAGATAAAGATGTTGAGTATTTGGAGCAAGTATCGGCCGTTATCGAAGCCGAGCGTTCTATCTCCCGGCGAGGCTTTATCAAGCTGGCCGCCGGTTGCATCGCCGGCCTGGCCGCCTGGCGAGTCCTGGGGGTCCAAGCGGCCGGCCCGGTAATCATCATCGATAGAGCCCAGGGACTGGTCATCGGTGATCCGACCAAATGCGTAAGCTGCAACCGCTGCGAATTGGCTTGCACCGAATTCAACGACGGACGAGCCTCCTTGGCCCAAGCCCGCCTGAAAATCAACCGTAATTTGCAGTTCGGTCCTCAGGGCCTTAACTATGGACAACGCCGGTTCGGCGACTGGGGCGATGGCCTGGTGGTTATGGACACCTGCCGTCAATGCCCTCACCCGGTTCCTTGCGCCGATGCCTGTCCGCAAAACGCCATTGTCCTCCTCCCTGAAACCGGGGCTAGGGCCATTGATCCGACGAAATGCAACGGCTGTAAAATGTGTCTCAAGGCCTGCCCTTGGGATATGATCTCCTTTGACCCGGAGAGCGAGAAGGCAACCAAGTGCTTTTTATGCGGCGGCCGGCCTAAATGTACCGAGGCCTGTCCTGCCGGCGCCCTGAAATACGTCGCCTGGACCGATCTGACTCGAGAAACTCCGATGCGTGTCCATACTCTTTCGTTGACACCGGTTTTCAAACCCGGAATTTGTTTGGAATGCCACGAGAAATAATCAGGAGGAATATATGCCTTCCAAGATAGGCGGGTGGACCGGCCGGACCTTACGGGTAGACCTGAGCACCGGAAAAATCAGTCGGGAAGACACCATTGAAAAATACAAGGACTACCTTGGCGGTACCGGCGTGGGTTACAAGGTCCTTTGGGACGAGGTCCCGTCCGGCACAAAGCCCTTTGATCCCGGGAACAAAATTATTTTCGCCGTCGGAGTTCTGGCCGGAACCGGAGCGCCGTGCAGCGGCCGAACCGCGGTGACCACTCTTTTTCCGACTTGTTGGCCCAAGCCTTTAGTCGGCAGTGGCCATATGGGTGGACATTTCGCGGCTCAATTAAAATACGCCGGTTGGGATGCCGTTATCATCGAAGGCCAGGCCGACCGACCGGTCTGGCTGGCCATCACCGACAGTCAAGTCGAGATCAAGGACGCTCGAACCCTGTGGGGTCAAGGTATCAGAAGAACCAATCTCGAGATCACCCAATTGATGGGTCCGGAGTGTGTCGTCGCCGCCATCGGCCAAGCCGGCGAAAATATGGTTCCTCTCTCCACGATAATAAACGCGGTCTCCCATTCCGCCGGCGGCGTGGGAGCGATCATGGGGGCCAAAAAACTCAAAGCCATCGCCGTTCAGGGGACAGGCAGCGTTAAAATAGCCGCGGATAAAAACGATTGGGAAAAACTGGTCAAATATCATCTGTCGCTTTTAGGGGCTAATAATCAGCATGTCGTCCCCAATACGCCTCAACCCTGGTCCGAATATCATAATCCTAGTTCCCGGTGGGTAGCCTCCCCAGGCCGGTCCTGGGGTGCGGCCGCCCCGCCCATCGACGTCGGGACCTGCGATCCTCACGACCTCAATCACATCGCCCATCGGACCAATAGCGCGGCCTTTTATCTCGGCCCGCTGGCTTGGAAACATACCGTTCGAGGCAATGGCTGCACCGGATGCCCCATACGTTGCCATACCATGATCAAAGTCCCCGCGGTAGCCGAAAAATACGGCATCAGGGACACAGGGCAAAACACATGCGTCGGCTTGGTTTTTGGAAGACAATTTTTCAAAACTCTCCCCGGCGGCCCCACGGGCCAGGCCAATCTGGAAGCTTGCATGGTGGGCATGCATCTGGCGGACGACCTGGGGATATGGTCTAATTACCAGCAACTTCAACGTGATTTCGTCAAGCTTTATTATGACGGAACCATAAAAAACAAGATCGGCGGGAAAGAATTCAAGGAATTGCCCTGGGATAAATACGAACAAGGGGATCCCTCATTTTTAATGGACTTGTTGCCCAGAATCGCCTTCAAACAGGGCGAACTGGGCGTGGCCTTGGGTCTGGGCACGGGATATCTTCTTGAGCGTTGGGGCATCAAAGAGGAGGAATGGACCCGGGACCGGAAAATGACTTATTGGAAGATGGGCCATCCCAAACATCACTCTTCCGAGGATGACGGACAATGCGGCGTGATCATCAATACCCAGTACAATCGGGACTGCCAATGCCATTCCCACACCAATTTCATCTACAATGGCTTACCACTTGATGTACAAAAACTTCTGGCGGCGGAAGTATGGGGTTCCCCCGACGCCGTGGATGCCCCAAACAACTTCCGTCCCATGAACATCCATAAAGCCTACCGGGCCAAATGGGCCATTATCCGCAAGGAATTGCACGATTCCTTGTCCCTGTGCAACTGGATGGGACCATGGGTGGCCTCACCGCTCAAGGAAAGAAGCTATCGGGGAGACGACAGCCTGGAATCCAAGTTTTACAGCCTGATTACCGGCGACGCGAAAACCAAGGAAGAACTGGACATGATCGGAGAAAGGATTTTCACCCTCCACCGGGCTTTGACCATCAGAGACATGGGAACTCAGGATATGCGCGGACGGCACGATCTGATTCCGGATTGGGTTTATGGCCAACCCGGCGACCCGCCGCCTTTCACCAAGGGCTCGCAGGCCATGGATCGCGAGGACATAAAAAAGGCCATGGATGCGTTTTATGAAATCATGGGTTGGGATAAAAATACCGGTGCGCCGCTCCCGGCAACATATCAACGATTGGGTTTGAAGGACGTAGCCTCAAAATTACCCGGCGCCGTCGCTTCAAGCGATTCGGACCGCCCATCTTAAGCGCGAATTCGTCTCGCGATTTGCCCCGGGCCTGGCTGCGGGTTTTGTTGAAGCCCCCCCGCAGCGGGCTGCGGGGAGTCTTCGGCATGTAAAGAACGAATGCATTCTAATTGGGCTCGCTGACCCCTGATTCACCACTTGCGGGCATTGAGGCACGTAACTCCTGGCTGCAACGCTCGTTTCCCGATTTTGGCTCCTCGACGTATGGTAAATACGCCTGCGGGCCAAAATCGGTCCAACTTCGCGTTTCGCCGAGGATTTACGCGCCCTATCCGCGATTTGACGGTGGATTTAGGTGACCCGCGGCAAGCCGCGGGGGAGCACGCTGGCCTGCATGTTGAATGCGGCTTTTAGCTTGGTTTTACCCTTCGTTATATTGGCGATCCTTCCATTTCCACCAGAAAAGCATTTCCGGGTCGGGAGCCGCTTCGCTGACAAAATATACGGCACAGCGAAAAACATATAAAACACAACGATCGATATGAGCCCCACGCACACGACATAATTCTTCGTAAAGACGTTGCGGGTCTCTGTTTTTCAAATCATCGGGTTGCCTTATTCCTAAATCGCGCAAATCCTGAGCCAGACTCGGACCGACGCCGGGAATGGAGAGTAAATCCGTTGAGGGATGCTTCCTTTTTCCACGGGGTTTTCCATGATTTTCCGCCAACAATGCCATTTCGTTGCAATCTCCTCGTCCATTCTTTTTCCGTAGTCGCTGCGGTCTGTCATTTCGAGTAACCGGCCCGTCCCGGCGCGGCGGGTTGTGAACCAAAGAAACATGCGCTTACTGTCATTTCAAAACGAAACAAGAAATCTCCATTGTCTTGACGGGCAGTTATCTTGTCTTGGAGATTTCTCGTCGCGGCTCGGGCCGCTCCGTCGCAATGACCCCGACGCCCCAGAACGAAAAAGCTTTGGAAAATCGCTATAATTAAAAAGCTGTTTTCAATAACGTGTATAAGTGGCTTGGTCTTCGGCGAACTCCTTTTGTATTGCCTCCGTCAACGACGGCTTGAGGGTCGGAATGACTCTTAGTATTGTCTCGGTTTCTATCAAAATTTCCTTTCCGGTTTCCACCTCGGATTCAAAAGCGGTATGAGCGATTCTCTGGAAGAGATACTCGATATCCGCGGGAGTGAAGAAGCGCGTGGCCGCAACTATCTTGTCCAGATTCACGTTGCCGGCATTGACTCTAGCCAGATAGTGGGCCAGGACGCGTTCCCGGCTGACCGGATCCAAGGAACCTACCGGAATGATATAATCAAATCGTCCTGGTCGAAGCAGGGCGGCGTCGAGGTCTCGGATGTAATTAGTGGCGCAAACAAAGAGCAGTTTATTCTCGGATCGCCTCAGGCGCGGCACCTGCTTGAGTAGCTCGTTGGTGACGGATTTATCCAGGCGAGTCGCCTGGTCTCGACTCCCCGCTATTTCCTCGAACTCATCGATAAAAACAACCGCGCTGTCCAGGGTTTCCACTTTCTGCAAAAGCTCCCGCAAATTGGCCGCCAGGCGTTCCTGCCCATCCATCAGAAGCATGCTGGGGTTGACTTCCACATACCACCAACCAAGCTTCGCGGCGATGGCTTGAACAAAGTGTGTTTTGCCTGTTCCCGGCGGTCCAAAAAAAAGCAGGGTTTTCGGCGGTTTGACTCCGTGTTTCGCCGCCAGTTCCGGTTCAAGGATCGGCAGGACTATTTTTTTAGTGACTATCTGTTTGGGCGGTTGAGTCTCCGAGATAGTCGCCCAGATTTCCGGATTGATCACGCCGGCATTTAGCTCGCGAAGCAAATTCAGTCGCGTTTCATTTTCGATTCCCTGCTTCACCGCCGCTCTATTTTCAATATAGTCGATACAGGCGACGCGCATTCCGACATCACGACCGACTCTTTCTGACAATACCCACTTGTTACTTAGTATTTCCTGCCAAAGTTTCAGTGCGGATTCAGGTTCAACCCGATATCCGCTCATCTCGAAAATTTTCGTGACATAACTGTCCGGTTCATTAATATCGATATTATCCTGCAAAGTACACCTTCCGGTCGATCATTAATCTTTCCGGCCCAAGGCCTCGGAATAGATTCAGGTCAGAGACGATTTTCCGCCGGTTTATTCCTAAGCCCGTCAAGGCGGTATCTCACTGATTATTCGGGCTGCGTCATATTAATCACCTTGACCGATTCCGTCAAATTCCTCCAATGCGTGTTATAATGTTAAGAACGTATTAAGCTTGCTAAGTACAAGATATAAATCTAATTGACAAAGAGCGGCGCAAAGGCTAGTAACAATAATTTAATGTGCATGCTTCGCCCCGGGATGGAGGTACCATGACCATGCTGATCGGCTTTCTTGAATTCAAGGCCATGCTTATGATGAGCGCCGGTCTTCTCCGCGAAAATGAACCCGAACTTTCGAAACTGGATTCCATAATCGGTGACGGAGATCATGGTATTGCCATGGTCAAAATTGCCGGAATTATCGAGAAATATGCTTCGGACCCGGCGCAACAAGATATTACCGGGACTCTGACGAATCTAGCTGACGATCTGATGGGCCTGGGAATCGGCTCCTCTGGCCCGTTATGGGGCGCTTTCTTTGAAGGTATGAGCGAAGAATCGGACAAGATTTCAGATAAAATCGATGCCGCCGCCCTTAAAAAATTATTCACGGCGGCCTGCGTCAATTTAGCGGACGTTTCCGGAGCTAAAATCGGCGATAAGACCATGATGGATGCCATGATTCCCGCAATGAACGCCATGGAGTCATGCGCGGGAGATATCCCTCAATTGTTACGGGCGGCAGCGGAAGCCGCTAAAAGCGGCGCGGCGGCCACGGTCAATTATCTGGCCCGTTATGGACGGGCTAAAAATCTGGGGGAGAGAGTTTTAGGCGTAAAAGATCCGGGCGCGGTCTCCTCATCATTATTTTTTGAGGGACTGGCCCGGTATGCCGAGTCTCTATAATCTTCAACAATTTATAGTGATTCTAGAAAGTTTCTTCGTTTTAAAGTATCATTGTCATTTCGAGGAACGGCCACAGGCCGCGACGAGAAATCTCCAACACTACCAAATCACAATGAGATTT
>JADFXS010000063.1:6071-12213 GCA_015233515.1 Deltaproteobacteria bacterium
CTCCCTTCGGCCGAAATGACAGACTGGGGCGTTCGCGAATGAGCTGAGATTTTGACCGCATCATTCCGAAAAAGCTTTCGAGCACTGCTATAAGCCCGAAAATTGCAAGGCGACGAAATAATAAACCTCAATGGAAAGGAACAAACGGCCATGATGAAAAAGTTTATTAATCGCCCGGAAAACTTGACTATGGAAATGTTAGAGGGACTTTCCTTGGCTTTCCCGGAACTTTTGGAATTGAAGGGTGAAAGCGGCAAGCTGGTGGTCAACAGGAAATTGAATCAGGCGAACCGGGTAACCGTGGTTTCCATAGGCGGAACAGGCCACGAGCCGGCGCTGTCCGGATTAGTCGGCGAGGGCATGCTGGATATTTCCGTTCCGGGAGATGTCTTCGCCGCCCCCGGCCCCAAGGATGTCATCGAAGCCCTTAAATTGGCGGATCAAGGCCAGGGTGTGCTTTTCATCGTCCTGAACCACGCCGGTGATATGCTCACCGCCAAGATGGTGATGAAAACGGTTGAAAAAGAAGGACTTCACGTCAAACAGGTGACCACCCAGGAGGATATTGCCAACGCGCCGCGCAGTAACAGCGATGATCGCCGCGGATTGGTGGGTTGTGTCCCACTGTACCATATCGCCGGCGCCGCCGCGGCCGCGGGGAAATCCCTCGAAGAAGTCCGCTCGATTGCCCAACGTTTCGCGGATAGCATGGCCACGGTGGCGGTAGCCTGTAAGGGTGCGACTCACCCGGCCACCGGCATGGAAATATCCGTGTACAACGACACGGAGATGGAGATAGGCGCGGGACAACACGGCGAGGGCGGCGGAGGCAAAATGCCCATGAAGACCGCCGACGAAACCGCGGACATCATGCTGAATCTGCTGGTCCAGGATTTAGGGATCAAACCCGGCGAACGTCTTATGCTCATTGTCAACGGTTCCGGCGCAACAACCATCATGGAGCAGTCCATCGTTTTCCGTCGTGCCTATAAATTGTTAAAGGAAAAAGGTATTGAGGTTGCGGCCGGTTATGTAGGTGAATTGCTAACGGTTCAAGAGGCCGCGGGTTTTCAAATGTTCATCGCCCGCATGGATGACGAACTGATCGAACTGTGGAACAAACCCTGCAAGACTCCATATTTTAATAAATGAAATAACGGTAAAAGTGTTTCTGGGGCCCGGTTATTTGCCGAACTCAATTTTGAAGACAACAAATACAGCGGTATTCTTCGGCTTTAAAATCTCGATCTCCTCGATCTGGGCCCCAATTGCCCGTGTTGCTGTCGTCTATCCGAAGAAACAACACCACGGTATCGGTTCAAAGTGCTCGGACTTGCCTCCGAACACAGCGTATGGTGTCATTTCGATGAGCGGCGCAAGCCGCGAAGAGAAATCTCTGACACCCCAAGACCTTCCTTTCCCTGGTTCCCAAGCTCTAAGGGAACCACTTTTAAGGCAAGCTGGAGCTTCCCGGCTTCTCCTAGCTCCCGAACTGGAGCTTGGGAGTTAGTGGATAGTAAGCCTTTATTGAAAATAACCAAAAATTCTCCCTTCGGTCGTAATGACGGCAAGCGGACATTTCTTGGCGCCATAACCTTGCGACCCGTGGGGTTGGGCATTTCTAAAAAACAGCCATCGGTTGTCATCGTGAGGAACGATCATGTCATCTCTTTTAGACCAAGATAAATTAACCCAGGCTTGGATTTTGGCCGCGGAAGCTCATGCCGATCAGTTTATACCGGGATTGTCTTTACCCTATATCGTGCATGTCGGCAATGTGACCATGGAAGTTCTGACCGCTTTTGCCAGTGAAGATGAGCCGAGGAATCGCAATCTGGCTGTTCTCTGCGCATTGTTGCATGACACGCTCGAAGATACCAAGTTACAAGTCGAAAGAATTGCTTTGGAGTTCGGTCCGGATGTCGTCGCCGGCGTAAAAGCCCTGACCAAGGACAGAACCATGGGAACAAAGCGGGAACAAATGCAGGACTCCCTCACGCGTATCAGGGAACAGCCCAAGGAAATATGGATGGTCAAGCTGGCGGACCGGATCGTCAACTTGCAGCCGCCGCCACTCCATTGGAATTATGAAAAAATCCAGGCTTACCACTCGGAAGCCATGCTCATCCATGATACGCTGCGGGAAGGATCTGCCTTTCTGGCCAAGCGACTCACGGAAAAAATCAGATATTACGCCCGTTATGTGACACTCACGCCGGCCAATGCCGATGCCTGATTTTAATATTTCAAACCGGACCGGTTTCCGATCTTCGGGATTATGACCACGGTTTTAGTCAAAATAAGTTAAATCATGGCGATTTAGTATTGAGACAAAGTTGCGGCAGGAGTACAATCGAATGAAAACCATCGGCATTCTTGGCGGGATGAGCCCGGAATCAACCCTTGAATATTACCGCTTGATCAACCAGGAAATCCGAGCCAGACGCGGCGGTTTTTCTTCGGCCCCTCTGCTTTTATATTCCTTTGATTTCGCGATAATTCAGAAGCTTTCCGCGCAAGGAGCCTGGGAAGAGCTAGGCAACCTTCTTGGGGAGAAGGCCAAGGTTCTGGAAGCGGCCGGCGCTCAAGGCCTCCTCATCGCCGCCAACACCATGCATCTTTTGGCGGATGACATCCGGAAAATGATCAAAATTCCGTTGATCCATATCGCCGAAGTAACCGGTCAGGCCATTTTAGCTTCAAAGCTGGATACGGTCGGCTTATTGGGCACCAAATTCACCATGGAAAAGGATTTTTACACGGGACTATTGAAGAATAAGTTCGGTCTGAAAGTCCTGGTTCCCAGTGAACTCCAGCGCCAAGTGATTCACGACATCATCTATGATGAACTTTGTTGCGGTGTGATTAAGACAGAATCAAAAAAAATCTTTCTTGATATTATCCATGATATGTCCAGCCTCGGCGGCCAGGGCTTTATTCTAGGCTGCACGGAAATCCCCCTTCTTATCACTCAGGAGGATTCGCCCTGGCCTCTTTTTGACACCACGGCCATCCATGCCAAGGCGGCCGCGGATTTCGCCCTGTCCTGAGGGTTTGTTCGATATGAAACGTTTTATCTGGCAGTCTGTCAGCACTTTTCATGGGCCAAGGTTCCCTGGACTCCGTCCAGCAGTTTTGTAGCTCTTTCGAACTCGGGATTGAGGGATAAGGCTCGTTGGAGGCTTTTCTCGGCGTTGGCAAGGTCACCCATTTCTATAAAAAGACGCGCAACGTTGAAGTGTAAGTTTTCATCCAGAGGGGAGAGCAATAAGGCTTTGGTGTATGAGGTTAGGGCCTCTTTGTATTTTTTATCCTTACGCAAGGAAATGGCCATGCGATTAAGAATAAAAACGGAATCCGGGTCGCGGGTCGTGGCGATAGTGAATATTTTTTGAGCTTCGTTCCAACGCTGGATATTCAAGTAGGCGTCGCCGATAGTAATCAAATGGTCGGTTTCGCAGTTTACATCGTTTACTACTCCCATGAAAGCCACCCAGGCTTTTTCAAAATTCTTGTCCGCCAGTAATCCCAGACCTCGCCTCAGCTTTTCGTTGATACTTTCCCTCTTGGCGTCTCTAAGCTGAAACAGGTAATCGATATTCACTTGATGTTCGCCCCGAAGAAATGAGACTTGGCCAAACTCCTGGACGAACTTCTTGTTCTGGGCCATGGCTTTTTCGATGATATAAAATGCTTGTTCGACTTGAGTTTTTTCCGCTTTGAGCAGAGTGGTTTCCAGAAAATACTGGAGAGCTGTAATCAAATTGTTAATCGCCGCTAAAAAATCTCCGTCTTCCATGTCCTTTTTTACTTGGGCGATCAGCTTGAAAATGCCTTTCACTTTAGCTGGATCAAAAGCGGGCTTGGCCATGAAGACACCCCTCATAAATATTATTACTATCTACCATGAGGAATCGGTTAGGTCAACATGGTATACTTTCCACTTTTTTTTTCGATCATATTTGAAAAGCATTTGATATCGTCGCTAATTACATGTCTCACCTTTTTATCCTCTCCGGCATGGAATTTCTCATGGAATTTAGGTATAGTACTACTACAAAGTCATGACGTGGATCTGATATTTTTTGCCTACTCGGCTTGTGGAGGAGTTCCGCATGAAGCTTTCCAAAAAGCTGCCATTGACTACCGGCGCTTGTATCTTCTTCGGCTTGTCCATCCTGGTCGGACTACTGGCTTTCCTTCTGGAAATCGATCAGAAAGAACGCTTGGAACGTGTCCGCCAATCCTTGGAAGGAGCTGCCGCCGAACAACTCCACGCCAAAATCGATGTCACCTATTCCATGATCAACGCCATCCATGAAAATGGACAAGGTCAACCTAGCCCTCAACTCCAACAGGAATGCCTCACGTTGCTCAAGAAGACACGTTTTGGCCCGGAAAAAAAATCCTACTTCTGGGTCCATACGCTGGATGAAAAAAACCTCGATAAGCCCAAAATGCTCATGCATCCGACCCTCCCCCAGCTTGATGGCACAGACATTTCTGATTTTATTGATAAAAAAAGATTCAAACAGATATCCTACCGGGGAATTATCCATGATAATAACGCCCCGGAAGTAGCCGGTATAAAAGAGACCAATCTCTTCGTCGATATGAACCGAGCCTGTGCGGCCTCATCCGCAGGGGAAGGAATAGTGCTCTACTACTGGCCCGACCCGTCGCGCCGCATGGATGTGGGATATTCGAAGATGTCCGCGGTCAAGTATTTCAAACCATGGGGTTGGGTGATCGGAACCGGTGAATATGTGGATAACATAGATGCGGAAGTGGCCAAGGAACAAGCGATCATTACCCAGCACTTTCGCGCCATGATTTATACTATGTTATTTTCCCTCCTGGGCCTGATGGCTATCGCCGTCGGCCTCAATATCTATTTAGTCCGTCGAATTTCGATTCCCTTACGCGATATGGCCGTTTACGCGACCAAAATCGAGCACGGCATTTTAACCGATCGGCTGCCGATGGGGCGCACGATCAACTGCTCTCAAAAAAATAAATGCGGGAAAAACGACTGTCCCAGTTTTGGGCGGGAATCCGTTTGTTGGATTGAATCCGGATCGTTTGCGGCGGTTCCGGTTTGTCCGCGGGCGGTGGAAGGTCACGATTGCCGGACCTGTTCCATTTACCGCGACGAAGTTAAAGACGAAATATACGAGATGGCCTCGGCTTTCAACTCGATGGTTGAAGCTCTTAATCGTCAAGCCGAGTTAACCGAACAGATGGCCAAAGGAGACTTGACTCAAAGTGTGGTCGCTCGTTCACCGGAAGATAAACTGGGGCAAGCTCTGCAGAGCATGGTCCAGGATCTGAATAAAGTTTTGGGACGAGTAAATTTAGTGGTGGATATAGTCGCCCGCGGCAGTCGAGAGATTGCCTCCTCCACTCATTCTCTTTCCATGGGAGCCGCTCAACAAAGCGCTGCTGTTGATGAAATATCCATATCAATGAAGGAGATCGGAAAACGGACCAAGCTTTATGCGGAAAATTCCCAACAGGCCAACCGATTGGCAACTTCAACCCGCTCGTCAGCTGAAAACGGAAATATAGAAGTAAATCAGATGGTCACGGCTATGAACGAGATGAAGGAAGCCGGTCATCAAATTGTCAAAATCGTCAGGATGATCGATGATATTGCTTTTCAAACCAATATTCTGGCCATCAACGCCGCGATTGAGTCGGCGCGCGCCGGTCGCCATGGCCGGGGTTTCGCCGTGGTGGCCGAAGAGGTTCGTCATTTATCCAACCGCTCGGCCCAAGCCGCCCAGGAAGCGGCCGGCCTCGTAAGCGCGACCATTGATAAGGTTGAAACCGGCGCGGCCATGGCCGGGCGGACGGAAACCATTTTGTCCGAGATTGTGGACAGCGCCATCAAAGTTGCGGACTTGATCGGCCAGATCGCCTCGGCGGCCAATGAACAATCCGAAAGCGCCAACCAAATCGGTTTAGGATTGTCCCAAATCGGACAAGTCACCAGTCAAAACGCGACCACGGCCCAGGCCACGGCTAAGGCCGTCGACGAACTTTCCACCCAAGCCGGCGAGCTTAGCAATTTGATGTGTCATTTCAAACTTAACCCAAGTTTACCAAGATAATTATAAAATTGTAATAATATCTTTATATT
>JADFXS010000660.1 GCA_015233515.1 Deltaproteobacteria bacterium
TTTTTTCCAGCGCCAGGCAGACGGAATTAAACCCGGTGCCGGCGATGAGAATAAGAGCGGCGCCGACGGTCAGGATAAAACGAAGCATAATGGAAGCAAATGATATCCAACCACCGGAAATATCGAAGGAACCAAGATGCACCATAATAGTCCGGTCCAGCAGCGGATTGAATATCCCGATAAAAATGGCAAAGGGAGTGGCCAACAGGATTTTTTTCCCCAGGTAGGCGACCGGTAGATTCCCCAGAATGACCAAGACCATGGGATATACGGCAAAAAGAATAAGCCGGGATATTTCGTATTTATCGAAGGAAATGACCGCGATGATGAAAAACAAGGTGGTGAGGAGCTTGACTCGAGGATCCAGCCGATGAATGCAAGTATTCCGGTAGGATAAGGTATCCAGATAGCTGATGTCCCAAAGGGAAGTTTCATTGTTGGCCATAGGGATCATTTCTAAAAAACATGGCGAGAGCAAAGCCTTACTCTCGCCGTGGAGATCAGTTCTTTAATAATTCGGCTTGATGGAGCGTTTATTCCTTGGGCTGAAACCTTCTCAGCGTGACGCCGATCAGAACGACCAGAATCAAGGTCATCGCTCCGCCGACCAGACCGGATCCGGATGTCCCGGCGCTGACCGCCGGCCAATCTGCTTCCTTACCTCGGCCTGATTTGGCTGCGGCTTCATCCGCGCCGGATTTAGCAGGTCCTTCCTTTTCATCTGTTTTCTTGAAGCCGTAATCTGGCAAAAAAGCCGTTTTTTGCTGAAGCGCGGCCAGCATGGTATGCACGCCTTTTTCAGGGGCTTTAAGTTCTTCCTGGCCGGAAACGCGGGAAATGGACCACTCGAGTCCGTCCGGATGGGTGGAAGCAAACCAGGAGAGGATACCTCCGGTGATGGCGGTGACAACAAGAAATCCGGCCAGGACATTTTTTATGTTCAAGTGGCTTATCGCCTTGGAGGTAGTGGCCATTTCCAGTATCTCCGGGCGTGCTTTCCAGACGAAAATCACCACGGCGGCGGTGACGATCCCTTCAACCACGCCTATCGCCAAGTGGATAGGCTGCATCAGTATCAAAAAAGAACCGAAAGACAATTCCGAGATGCCGGAAAATATGGTTTCAAGGACGACTCCAAAGGCGCCCAATTGCAATCCGATAATAGACGCGGCCATGGCGCCCCAAATGATCCGACCGCGATCGGATCGGCCGCCGGTAATACTTTTATATAAAAAAGGATAGGCGATAAAACAGGGAAAGAAGCCCAGATTGAAGATGTTGCATCCCAGGGCCAGCAGGCCGCCGTCGGCAAAAAACAGCGCCTGAACAGTAAGAATTGAGGCCATGGTGAGAAAGGCGGCGTGAGGCCCCAGCAAGATGGCGAGAATCATCCCCCCTCCTAGATGACCGCTCGAACCGGTAGCCGGAATCGTAAAGTTGATCATCTGCGCGGCGAATATGAAAGCCCCCAGGACGCCCATAAGCGGCGCCAGGCGGTCATTATGGCTCTCCTTGAGCTTTTTAGCGCTATAAACGGTAAGCCCCGCGGTCGCGGTCCACATAATACCACCGACCATGGGAGAAATTAGAGCGTCAGCCATGTGCATGATGTGTCCTCCTCCATAAACAGATTGAAAGCCTCCAGCGGGCCTGCGTGGCGACGCGTCAGCAGATTATCCAATATACCAAAGCCTTGCTTTTAGTCTGCTGTATCGGTTCAGTAAAAAAGGCCGGACCATCCATATCCATGGATTGATCCGGCCTTCATGACCTTATTATTACAGCTTAAACTCTATTTATTCGTAATTGAAGGCTTCGTACCTTCGTTGAAATAATTATACCCAAGGCGGCGTCCCGAGTCAATTATTTTGCCATCATCATTAATAATATCTTTTGTCTTTTCACAACGCCCCACGGCCCAAATTCACCACTTTCGGGCATCGAGGCACGTAACTCCTGGCTGCAACGCTTGTTTCCCGGCGGGAAGGTCCCGCACGCCAAAACCCGCTCGAACTCGGGTAACTGTTCAGTCCAGCGCCAATGCTCACTCGCTGATGGCTCCGGGCACTGCCCGGTGGCTCCTCGACGTATGGTGAATACGCCTGCGGGCCAAAATCGGTCCAACATGCAGGCGAACTGTCCCCGCG
>JADFXS010000661.1 GCA_015233515.1 Deltaproteobacteria bacterium
GCCGGTAAGCCCCGGCGCACCCGCAGGCGGTCGATAAACCAGCGCCGGAATTCATTATTCTATCTCCTCTCTCGATGCAATCTTCGGGACCCGAATGCGGAAGGTGCTGCCCTTCCCTGCCGTACTTTCAACGTCCACGCAGCCGGACAACACCTCGGTCGCCAGCTTCTTAGTCAAGTATAGCCCCAGCCCGGTTCCCCCAGCCTTGACCCGGAGATGAGAATCCAGCCGCTCGAAGGCCTCAAACAATTTAGGCATTGACCGAATCAAAGCCGATCCTTACCGCCCTTCTGAGTGAATCAACCGCTGTTTTCCCATCGTGATTTCTGCCGATATTCTTTAAGATATGATCCGAAGTCGATTCAACACCGACGGAAAGCATGGTGATACCGAGGTCTTTCAGAGATTGAAGACACTCGGCATCCATATTGCTGGGGTGTAGCTCAATGCAGATGTCACATGACAGAGAAAATGCGCTTTTCAGATGTTCCAAGATTCGGAGCAATCCGCTCAGATTGACGGTTGGCGTACCACCCCCAATATATAATGATACAAATTCACTCTGATTCAAAGAACTTCGGTAAAGTTCAATTTCCTCATGTATCGCCCGCTCGTACTGTCCAAACAACGTATCGTCATATTCAATTCGATTGTAAGGACAAAAAGAGCAAAGGTTTTTGCAGAACGGCACGTGCAGATAAAGTCCAACTCGTTTGAGATTATCTGGAAATGCCGGCACAATAGGACGCATATGGAATCGGTTCCATTGTCCGGTCACGATTTTCTGAACTAGCGGTTTCCAGATGAATTTAGCGGGCAGCATATTTTTCAATTATTTAAGAATAGCCTGGATAGGCTGACTTTTCTCAAAAGCCGAAAATGCTCATTTTAACGACACTGATTACTTTCACATTCTTATCAAGACAATACCATGCTGTCAACAAATAAAACGTAGAATGAATATATAAAACCATCTATTTATGCCATTTTTTATTTATTTTATCATTTTATAACAGCTACTTTAGAGGCTATTCTCACTTTTGACTAGGAACCTTAACTCGTCCGCCGCGCCCCATTTTAGCTGCCTGGTCTGGGGCACCTACTGGCACGGGATTTTTGACGCGGATGAATTCCGGCGCTGGTTTATCGACCGCCTGCGGGTGCACCGGGGCTTACCGGCCCGGGCTGCGGTCATGTCCGGATATGATTTGGAGGCGGCCTTAGATAAGCCGGCCGATATCGTCCGGGCCGGCCTGGATCTGGATTATATTTATAGGTTGATCGGGCTGGAGTGAGGTGTATCTTCAAGAAGGTGTGCCCTGCCGGGTGCACCAAGAGAAAGCCCCGTCGGAGGTTCGGTGGGGCTTTTTTTAGAGGGGATGATTTTAATTTGTGCCTACCATTCGCATTACCTGCCACATTGCTGACGGTTTCATATCGAGGATTTGAGAAACTTCTACGCAATTGACGTAGCCACATTGTTCACAGACTGATGGATTAACCACATCTCTACAGCATTGAAAGATTCTGTCTTTGGTGCCTAGCTCGATTTGAGATATCGGTCTTTTCCAATTATTATTTCTCAGTGCTTTGTAGGCGGCTCGTGAAAGGACGATGGGATACCCTTCGTTCTTGAGTTGCCATATGTCATCTAAGAGGTGTTTTCTTTGTTCAATGGAGATCCCGTGCCGCACCACGATTTCAGGCCAATGAGTCAAGAGATTGAAAGAAATCCCCCTGAAAAGATTCGTACAAGTCACTTCCTCAACAAACTGACGGAGATATTGCACATTGGCTTTGCTGAACGTGATTGATGCAAAAATGTTCTTGGTCACGGCATTTTTAACGTTATTGAGTACGAGATCATACGAATTGTTTCTGATTTGATCATGTATATCTTTTGGTCCATCAACAGTAACGATATAATTACAATTTTTTATGGATAAGGGCCTCGTCCCATTTGTAAAAATGAAAACATCCAGGAATCCTATGTCGCGGCTATCCGAACCAGCTCCTCGATGTCATTGCCGCCATCTTCCCAAATCATAGGTTCTCCTCCTGTGAAATAAAGAGAACGGTTACCACGGAGATGGGCGTCCAGTATTGGGGTTTTCGCCTGGTCAAATGAAAAGTTATAGCGGCCCGAG